>DTYS01000321.1 GCA_012961755.1 Candidatus Latescibacterota bacterium | reverse complement strand
GGACCGAGCTCCTCCCTCCCGTAGTCGGAGCATCTGCCGCCCTGAACCTCGCATTGAACTTACTTCTTATCCCCCGCATCGGCATGATCGGAGCTGCGTGGGCGACCTTAGCCGCATATTCTGCTATGACCTCTACCTTGTTCCTGTGGGCGAGGAAGCTTTACTTGGTGCCTTACGACTTCCTGAGGGCAGGGGGGCTCGTATCGGTCGCCGGGGGGACGTTCCTCCTGGCCTCGCTCTTCCCTTCAGTCCTCAGGTGGGGGGTCGTATTGATCGGGTACCCCATCCTGGCCTTCGGCCTTGTCCGTCCCAGGTTGCGGGGATAAAAAACCCTTGCTTCGGAGGGAAGGAGATGTTATCTTAAATTGGGAGGACAAAGTCACAAGGAGGGAACATGCAGGAAGCGTTGGGAATGATCGAGACGAGGGGCCTGGTGGGAGCGATAGAGGCGGCGGACGCTATGGTTAAGGCGGCCAACGTGGAACTTATAGGTAAGGAGCAGATAGGGGGAGGATACGTGACCGTGTTCGTAAGGGGAGATGTGGGGGCCGTCAAGGCCGCCACCGAGGCCGGAGCCTCCGCGGCACAGCGGGTCGGGGAGCTCGTATCCGTCCACGTTATCCCCAGGCCGCACGAGGACGTGGAGAAGGTCCTGCCCAAGATCCCAGGACCCAGGCCGAAGGATGCAGGGAGGGCCAAAGCTTGATAGGAGGAGCTATGGTGGGTAACATATGGTGGAAGATAAAGGACAGAGTCCTTAAGGGGGCGGCGGTCGTGGCGGAGCGGGCGGAGGAGCTGAGTCGGATAGGGAAGGTCCGGCTGGACATAGCTAAGATAAAGAGGGACAGAGGTACAGTCTTAGAGGAGCTGGGGGAGAGGATATACGCCTTGGACCGGGAGGGAGCCCTCGGAGAGCTGGGGGGGAGGGACGATATCAGAAAGCTAATAGATAGGGTGAAGGCCTTGGAGGAGGAGTTGAAGATAAAGGAGGCCGAGCTGGAGGTCCTTAAGAAAGGGGAGAAGGCCTCCGGGGAGGCTGGCACACTATGAAGGATGGGTTCACCTTATGGTTCTTCCCCCATGACCGCACCCCCCCGAAGGCTCTCTACGTCCCGGCCAAGACGTTCCGGGCGGCCGTGACCTTAACAGCGGTCCTCTTAGGGGTCCTCACGTTTCACACGGTCGGATATTACAGGAAGTCCGTCCGGGAAGAGGAGCTCCGGAAGCTGAGGGCCGAGAGGGATGAGCTCCTGGACAGGGTGGCGAGTATGGGCAAGAAGCTCAGGGAGCTGGACGCCCACATGCGGGAGCTTATGGCCCAGGATAAGGCGCTCAGGATATTGGCCGGTCTGCCGGACCTCGGAGACGACCTGAGGGCAGCGGGCACTGGAGGACCGGCGGCTCGGGATTCCGGGAGCGTCCTCCTTTCCCCCGACGTTTCGGCGACCTTGGAAGATGTCGGGGGACTTTTGGACCGACTTCTGAGGCAGGCCCAACTTGAACGGGAAAGCTTTGAGATCATAAGACGCCGCCTCGAAGCTGATAAGAACCTCAGGGACCATACCCCTTCCATCAAGCCCTGTGCTGGGTACTATTCCTCCGGCTTCGGGATGCGCAAGGACCCCTTCACGGGCAGATGGACTATGCACTACGGGTTGGACATAGCCAACAGGCCGGGAACCCCAATATACGCTACCGCCGACGGAAGGGTCATAGCCAACTTCTACACCAGAGGTTTGGGGAGGGTCGTAATCATAGACCACGGCTACGGGTACAGGACGGTGTACGGCCATCTGAGGCGGACCTTCGTAAGAAGAGGGCAGAAGGTCAAAAGATGGCAGAAGATAGCCGAGATGGGGAACTCGGGAAGGTCAACAGGTCCCCACCTACACTACGAGGTATGGCACAACGGCCGTCCTGTGAACCCGATAAATTACATATTCACCGAGGACAGAGCACTGTTGGCGTACAGGGGCAGATAATGGCGCTCCTCTTCCGCAGGCCTAAGGGCACCGAGGACGTCCTGCCCGACAGGGTAGGATATTGGCAGTTCTTAGAGGGCAAGGTCAGGGAGGTCGCCTCCCGCTTCGGGTACGGGGAGGTGCGCACCCCGACCTTCGAGGAGGCGGAGCTCTTCGCCCGGAGCGTCGGGGAGGACACGGACATAGTCTCCAAGGAGATGTACACCTTCGAGGATAGGGGAGGGAGGTTGATGGCCCTCAAGCCCGAGGGGACGGCCTCGGTGCTGAGGGCGTACCTCGAACACGGCCTACACAAAGGGGGAGGGCTGACGAAGCTCTACTACATCTCCCCCATATTCCGCTACGAGAAGCCCCAGGCCGGCAGGTACCGTCAGTCGCACCAGTTTGGTGCGGAGGCGATAGGCTCCGGGGAGCCCTCTTTGGACGTTGAGGTCATAGACTTAGCCCTGAGCATATATAGGGAGCTGGGCCTCTCGGAAGTCTCCCTCCTCCTCAACAGCATAGGATGTCCCAAGTGCAGGCCTTCCTACAGGCAGGAACTCCTGAAGTTCGCGAGGGCCCACAGGGAGGAGCTATGCGGGGACTGCAGGAGGAGGATGGAGACCAATCCGTTGCGGCTTTTGGATTGCAAGGTGGAGGGGTGCGGGAGGATCATGGCCCAGGCTCCCGTCATCTCGCAATACCTGTGCGATGAGTGCAGGGAGCACTTCGAGGAGGTGAAGGGAGGGCTCCGAAGCCTCGGGATACCTTACAGGGAAGAATCCAAGCTCGTGAGGGGTTTGGACTATTACACCCGGACGGTCTTCGAGGTCGTGCACGGAGGCCTTGGAGCCCAGAACGCGATATGCGGGGGCGGGAGGTACGATGGGCTCGTGGAGGAGCTGGGAGGCCCCCCCACCCCGGCCCTGGGCTTCGCGGGTGGGGTAGAGAGGACCCTTTTGGCCATGGAGGCCGAGGGAAAGCTCCCCGAGCTCGACGAGAGGGTGGAGGTCTTCGTAGCGTACTTGGACGACCCGGGCAGGGAAGCCCTGCCGAAAGTCCTCTCCGAACTTCGCAGGGCGGGCCTTAGGGCAGATGGAAGCTACACCGGAAGGAGCCTGAAGTCCCAGCTCCGCCAGGCCGACAGGATGGGAGCGAGGTATACGGTTATAATCGGAGGGGAGGAACTGGCCAAGGGTATGGCGATCGTGCGGGATATGGAACTTTCCGAGCAGAGGGAAGTTCCCTTAGATGGGACCCCCAAGGTCCTGAGGGAAAAGCTTGGCTAAGGATATCCCGATAAGGCGGAAGACGACCGGGATGTTCATAGTCTCTCTTCTGGTGGGACTTTTGATAGGTACGGTCGTGGGGAACGTACTGGGGGCGATCCTCCCGGACGGAAGCGTCGTGGAGAAGGTCCTGGTGAACTCCTATACCTACGTCTTCCCTCCCTTCACCCTCAACCTCGTCGTCCTCACCGTTACCTTGGGATTCTCTTTAAAAGTTAACCTTATAAGCCTCATCGGCTTGGCTGTAGCCTGGTACTACTTCAAGTATCTGTACTGAGGGATGGACCTGATAGTTCGGGTCGTGGAGGTCAGGGGAAGTTGTCCTGTATATAAGGTCGGGGACAGTTTCAGGCTTGAGGAAGGATATAAGCTCGTCTCGGAGGTCCCGATCTGTATGCACGCCCTCGCCTCGCTTATGCCCTTCTACAACGCCCTGAGGGTGTCCCCTCCGGGAAGGTGGGGGCTGGCGGGAAGGGAAGCTCCTGAAAGGGCCTACGTTCAGTGTATGGACCCCGAGGCTTACACAGGTGGAGGTACGGTCGTGTTTGAGATCTCAAAGCCCGATAGGAGGTGAGGGAAATGTTCGGAGGTCTGGGGTACGGTGAAATACTTCTAATATTCCTGATAGTGCTCCTGCTCTTCGGGGCCAAGCGGATACCCGAGATAGCGCACGGCCTCGGGAGGGGGATAAGGGAGTTCAGGAAGGCTGTGCACGAAGTTAAGGACGAGATAGAATCGGCATCGGAGGAAGGGGAGGACGAAGAGCGTAAGAAATTAGCAGGCTGAGGGATATGGAGCTCTGGGAACTGAGCGCATACGAGCTTTCAGCCCGTATACGTAACGGAGAACTACGGGCTAAGGACCTCGTCTTCTCCGTCCTACAACGCATCCGGGAGATGGAGCCGCTGATACACGCCTACATCTCCCTGGACGAGGAGGGAGCTTTGAGGAAGGCCGAGGAGGTGGATGCGAGGGTGGCAAGGGGCGAGAAGGTGGGGGCCCTGGCCGGGGTGCCGGTGGCCGTCAAGGACAACATATGTATAAAGGGTGGGAGGACGACCTGTGCCTCTAAGATCTTGGAGAACTTCGTGTCCCCTTACGACGCCACCGTTATAGAGAAGCTCAAGGCCGCTGACGTCGTCCTCCTGGGGAAGACGAACCTCGACGAGTTCGCCATGGGCTCCTCCACCGAGAACTCCTACTTCGGCCCCACGAGGAACCCCCACGACCAGGAGAGGGTCCCCGGGGGGTCGAGCGGAGGCTCGGCAGCGGCCTTGGCCGCGGGGGAGGCGGTCCTCGCCCTGGGATCGGACACAGGGGGCTCCATACGCCAGCCAGCGTCCTTCTGTGGGGTGGTAGGGCTTAAGCCCACATACGGGAGGGTGTCCAGGTACGGGCTTGTGGCGTTCGCGTCCAGCCTCGACCAGATAGGGCCCATGGCGAGGAATGTGAGGGATACCGCCCTGCTTTTGAAAGTCATATCCGGATACGACCCGAAGGATTCCACGTCCGCCCCCGTGGACGTCCCGGACTTTACGGGGGTCCTGGACGAAGGGATAGAGGGGATAAGGATAGGGCTTCCGAGGGAGTACTTCGCCGAGGGATTGGACGACGAAGTTCGGGAGAGGGTCATGGAGGCGGTGGACCTTCTGGAGGGGGAGGGGGCGGAGATCGTGGAGGTCTCCCTCCCACACACGAAATACGCTATAGCCACATACTACATAATTGCCCCCGCCGAGGCTTCGTCGAACCTTGCGAGGTACGACGGGGTGAAATACGGCTTCAGGGCGGAGGGCGAGGACCTCTACCAGATGTACTGCAACACCAGGGGGCAGGGGTTCGGGGAGGAGGTCAAGAGGAGGATAATGCTGGGGACCTACACCTTGAGCGCAGGGTACTACGAGGCGTATTATCTCAAGGCATTGAAGGTCAGAACCTTAATAAAACAGGATTTCGACGAAGCCTTCAAAACCTGTGACCTCCTGGCCACGCCCACATCGCCCACCGTGGCCTTCCGCTTGGGCGAAAAGGTGGCCGACCCGCTTACGATGTACCTTTCGGACGTCTATACGGTCTCGGTAAACCTCGCGGGACTCCCCGGGATATCCGTACCCTGCGGATCTTCCGACGGGCTTCCTGTGGGCCTCCAGCTTATAGGGAGGCCGTTCGACGAGGAGACCCTCTTGAGGGTCGCATACGTCGTGGAGGGGTCCCTTAAGGGTCGATCGGAGCCGTAGCTTCGGAGGTATCCATGGAATACGAGGCCGTGATAGGTTTGGAGGTCCACGTCCAGCTTTTGACCGAGAGTAAGATGTTCTGCGGATGTTCCGCGAAGTTCGGGGCTGAGCCGAACACCCAGGCCTGCCCCGTGTGCTTGGGGTTTCCGGGTGTGCTCCCCGTGCTGAACAGAAAGGCAGTGGAGTTCGCCATAAGGATGGCCTTGGCCGTCGAGGGAGAGGTACAGCCCTTCTGCGTCTTCGCGAGGAAGAGCTACTTCTACCCTGACCTTCCCAAGGGATATCAGATATCGCAGTACGAGCTTCCCCTCTGCATCGGAGGATACATAGAGATAGAGACGGACGGGGGGAAGAAGCGTGTGGGGATCACCCGCATACACCTTGAGGAGGATGCGGGCAAGCTTGTACACGAGGAGGCTTACGTGGAGGCCGGCACATCCCTCTTCGATGGGAACAGGTGCGGGGTCCCCCTGTTGGAGATAGTATCCGAGCCCGACATCAGGAATCCTAAGGAGGCCCACGACTACCTTGTGAGGCTCAGGCAGTTGGTCATGTACCTGGGGATCTGCGACGGGAACATGGAGGAGGGGAGCATAAGGTGCGACGCCAACGTCTCCGTGAGGCCAAAGGGAAGTAAGGAACTTGGGACTAAGACGGAAGTTAAGAACATGAACTCCTTCAGGAACGTACAGAGGGCCTTAGAGGCGGAGATATCCCGCCAGATAAGGGTACTTGAGGCGGGAGGAAAGATAGAGCAGGAGACCCTCCTCTGGGACCCCGAAAGGGAGGTAGTCGAACCTATGCGCTCGAAGGAGTTTGCCCACGACTACAGGTACTTCCCCGACCCCGACCTCGTGCCGTTGTACATAGAAAATGAGTGGATAGAGAAGGTCCGCTCGGAACTTCCCGAACTTCCCTGGAGGAGGAAGGAGAGGTTCGTAGCCGAGCTCGGCCTTCCGGAGTACGACTCCGAGGTGCTCACGTCCGAGAGGGAGACAGCTGACTACTTCGAGGACGTGGTCGCCTCGGGGGTACCTCCCAAGGCTGCCAGCAACTGGGTCATGGGGGAGGTGCTGAGGGTCCTCAAGGAGGAGCGCGTGGGGATGGATGCTTTCAGGAAGCGGATAGGGCCCGATAGGCTCGCGGAGCTTATCAAGCTCGTGCAGGCCGGTACCGTAAGCGGGAGCATAGCTAAGAAGGTCTTCGAGGAGATGAGGACCGACCCCTCCTCCCCCAAGGAAATAGTGGAGAAGAAGGGACTGGCGCAGATATCCGACGAGGTCGAGCTCTCCCGGATAGTCGACGATGTCCTTTCCGAACATCCGCAGGAGGTCGAAAGGTACAGGGCTGGGAAGGTACAGCTTTTGGGGTTCTTCGTGGGACAGGTTATGAAGAAGACCCGCGGGAAGGCCAACCCCAAGCTCGTCAATCGGCTCATCAGGGAGAAACTGGGGTGAAGATCAAGCTTTTCGGTGGGATCGTCTTAGGTTCGGCCTCCGTCCTCCTTTATCTGTTCTGCACGTCCTCCCCCACGTCCCCAGTACTCCCGGCCAAGGTCGAGGTATACTTCAGTCCGGACGGTGGGGCTCAGGATGCTATAGTCGAGAGGATAGAAGGCGCCGAGAGGGCGATAGATGTTGCGATGTACGCTTTAACCAACAGGGAGATAGCGTGGGCCTT
>DTYS01000320.1 GCA_012961755.1 Candidatus Latescibacterota bacterium | reverse complement strand
GGGGGGGTTACGAGGGTCCTTCCCATATTGGTGGCCTTCGGCGCCTCGGGGTTCACCGCCTTGGGGTACGAGGTGGTGTGGACGAGGCTCTTAGGGATATCCCTTAAGGGCAACACGGCCTATGCCTTCGGGACGATGCTCACATCGTTTCTCGTGGGCCTCGCGCTCGGAGGGGCGGCCTTCGGAAGGTGGGCGGACAGGTTCGAGGACCCGGTGGCAGCCTTCGGCGCCATGGAGCTCGGGGTGGGAGGGTTCGGGCTCCTATCGACCTTCCTCTTCGGGACCCTTCCGGGGGTGGTGGAGGCTGTCGGATGTGGGTCCTGGTGGGAGTATTCGGGAGGGAGGTTCCTCGCCGCCTTCGTCCTGATGCTCTTTCCGACGTTCCTTTTAGGGGGGGTCATGCCCGTCGTGGCGAGGATATGTGTCCTCGGCCTCGGGGGGGTGGGACGGGGCGTGGGAGCCGCGTACGCGGCGGACACCGTAGGGGCGGTCTTAGGTGCGGCGGGTACTGGTTTCGTGCTCATGCCGCTTTTGGGGGCAGGGGGGACCGTGAGGGCCCTGGGGCTCTGTAACCTCACCCTCGGGGCGTGCCTTTTGGCCTTCAGTGGAACGAGGGTGAAGTGGGGTCTCGTGGGGGGGGCAGTAGCGCTCGGGGCGCTGGGTGTATCGGGAGGCTACGGGGAGGCCATAAGGAGGCTCTACGAAAGATCGGAACCCGGAAGCAGGCTCGTCTTCTGGAGGGACGGGGCTGCGGGGACCGTCACCGTGCACGAGTTCCCGGACGGGAGGCTCCTGATGAAGGTGAACGGGGGTGGGGAGGTCCCTACGGACCTCGCGTCCCTTCAGACCTTCAAGATGTTGGGGCACCTCCCATTTTTACTTCATCCCAACCCGGAGGACGTGTTGGTGGTGGCCTTCGGAGGAGGGATAGCCTTGGGCGCGGCCTCCCTGCACCGTGCGAGGAGGATGGAGTGCGTGGAGATAGTCCCCGGGGTCGTGGAGGCGGCCGAGCTCTTCGCGAGGTACAACTCCGGGATCCTCTCCAAGATGGCGAGGGGGGAGGTCGGGGTGAGGTTGGTCGTAGACGACGGGAGGAACTATATTCTCAGGAGCAGGAGGAGGTACGATGTGATCACCGGGGACGCAACTCATCCGGCCTCGAGCGACAGTTGGGTCCTCTACACCAAGGAGTTCTATGAGCTCTGCAGGGAGCACTTGAAGGATGAGGGCATCATGGTCCAGTGGCTCCCCCTCCATGGCCTTTCGGAGTTCGACTACAGGATGCTCCTTAGGACCTTCCTCTCGGTATTTCCGCACACGAGCCTGTGGCTCTTCAACGAGTACACCGTCATGGTGGGCACGATGGAGCCCTCAAGGGTGGACTTCGAAAGGCTGAAGGCGAGGATGGAAGAGCCGTCCGTGGCAGAGGACCTGAGGTCGGTGCATCTGGACGATCCCGTGGCCCTGGTGAGCTGTCTGGTGATGGGGGAGGAGGACGTGAGGGCCTTCGTGGGAGAGGGGCCGATAAACACGGACGGGCACCCTTACATAAGCTTCTCGGAGCAGAGGAGGAGGGGGACGGAGGCAGGGCTGCCGAACCTCTTAGCCCTCCTCCACGCCAGGGGATCACCCCTGCCTTATGTCGCGCACATATCTTCCGAGGATGCCCGTAGGCTCAGGGTGGCCTCGGACGCGCTGGCCTGGCGTATAAGGGGGAACATATTCAGGAAGGGAGGTATGCCGGAGGAGGCCAAGGAGGCGTACAGGAGGGCGTTGGAGGTCTGGCCCGAGGACATGGATTCCGAAAGCTTCTTAGCGGAGCTCGAGGAGGGCGCCTATATTTCGCCCTACGCGTACGCTAAGGCAGGCCTGGCGTACGAGAGGGCGGGGAGGTACAGGGAGGCTATAAGGGCGTACAGGAGGTCCTTAGAGGCCGATCCGAGGAACGTCAAGGTGCTCGTGAACCTGGGAAACGTGTACGCGAGGTTGGGCATGAGGAGGGAGGCGGAGGAGGCGTACAGGGAGGCCCTGAAGATAGATTCCGGAAGGTTCGAGGTACACTTCAACTTGGGGAGCTTATATTACATGGAAGGAAAGTTCGCAAGGGCGAGGGAGGCCTTGGAGAGGGCAAGGAGCATAAGGCCGGATTCCCCAGCAGTGCTCTATTACTTAGGATTGGTGTACGAAAAGGAGGGGGAGATCTCCAGGGCGATAAAGTGCTACCGCCTTGCATCGGAAAGGGCCGAGGGACCCCTTAAGAAGGCGGTCCAGATGAGGGCCGCGGCCCTCATGGGCGGTTTAAGGACCCCGGAGGAGGGGAGATGATAAAGCTTGGGATATGCAACGAAATGTTTCAGGGGTGGGAGATAGGGGACGTGTTCAGGTTCGCAGGAAGCTTGGGATACGACGGTGTGGAGGTGGCTCCGTTTACCTTGGCGGACTCGGTGGAGGAGATATCCCAGGAAAGGAGGAGGGAGATAAGGACGGAGGCGGAGGATGCTGGGGTAGAGGTGGTAGGGCTACATTGGCTCTTCGTCAAGCCCGAGGGGCTGTACCTGAACCATCCGGACGACGGGGTCAGGAACAGGACAAGGGATTACCTACTGAAGCTCATAGAGTTCTGTGGGGACCTTGGGGGAAGTACGATGGTCGTGGGCTCCCCAAAGCAGAGGAACATATTGGAAGGCCAGACCTACAGGGACACGTACAGGAGGACCTTGGAAGTGCTGAGGTCCGTGCTTCCTGAGGCAGAGGCGAGGGGGGTCATATTGTGCTTGGAGGCCCTGGACCCGCACCAGACCAACTTCCTCACGGACACGGAGGAGGCCATGAGGCTGGTGAGGGACCTGGACCATCCTAACCTCCGGACAATGGTGGATATAAGGAGCGCATGGTTCGGGGAGAAGGAGGAGGTGCCCGACGTCATAAGGAGAGTGGCCCCCTACATGAAGCACGTGCACGCGAACGATGCGAACAGGCTGGGGCCGGGCATGGGGGAAGTTGACTTCGGTCCCATAGCCGAGGCCCTCAGGGAGGTGGGGTACGAAGGATACGTCTCGGTGGAGGTCTTCGACTTCTTCCCCGGGCCCGAGGAGATAGCCCGTAGGAGCTTAGAGTACTTGAGGCGTTTCTTCTGAGGAGGTGTAGATGAAGGTCATGCTCATAGGCCTGGACGCCCCCATAGCCCAGAGGGTGTACAGGTACGCCAAGGAGGGGGAGCTTCAAGCGATAGCAAGCCTTATAGACGGAGGTGTCTACGCGGAACACTGCTTGGTCCCCTTCCCCACGATAACCCCTCCCAACTGGACCACGATAGTCACGGGCGCGTCCATAGGGACCCACGGGATAACTTGCTTCAACGTGCACAAGCCAGGCGACCCTCTGGATAGGACCCACCAGGGGTTCGATTCGGGGGACTGCAAGGCGGAGTACATCTGGCAGGCCGCGGAGAGGGTAGGGAAGAGGAGCATAGTCCTGAACTACCCTTCGACCTGGCCCCCCACCTTGAGGGAGGGCATCCAGATCGGAGGTGCGGGCCTTAGCATGAACGAGTGGAGGTACGGGGAGCCTCCTCCGTTCAGGTGCACCCTGGCTGCCGAGCAGTTGTTCTCGACAGAGGAATATCCCCTGGCGACCCAGGTGGAGCTGAGGGAGGCGAGGGGATGGGGGAACTTGCCTCCCTGTAGGAGGGCCCTGGAGGCCGATCTTCCCCTCGCCTACAGGCTCGCAAAGTATGACATCCAGCCTAAGACTTGGTACCTCTTAGCCTTGGATGAGGGAAACGGGTTCGGAAGGGTCCTGCTGTGCGAGGACAGGGACGCGGGGACCGCCTTCGCGGAACTCAGGCCTGGGGAGTGGACCGGGAACTTAGTTCAGAACTTCGTCACCTCGGACGGGAACAAGGAGGCTGCCTTCAGGTGCAAGCTTTTGGAGCTTCCTCCCGATGGCTCCTCCTTAAGGCTCTACGTGACGCCCCTTTGTGCATTGGACGGGTGGTCCTATCCCGAGGGAGTGGCAAGGGAGATAAGGTCCGAGGGACTTCCCATGCCCCACGGCGGCTTCCAGGCCCTGAACTTGGAGTGGGTGGATGTGGGGACTTTCCTGGAGATCGTTGACCTCGCACACGTCTGGCTTGCGGACGCTGCCGTATACCTGCTCGAAGGCAAGGAATGGGAACTCTTCTTCATGCACGCGCACTGTCCGGACTGGGCGTACCACGCCTTCTCCACTAAGATGGACCCTCTGACAGCGGGAAGCGAGGAGGAGGCGAGGTTCTACCAGGAGGTGGAACTCGGGTTCTACAGGAGCCTGGACCGGATGATAGGGAGGGTATTGGAGGCGGGAGGGGAGGGGAACCTCGTGATACTGGTCTCGGATCACGGTGCCAAGGCCACCACCCACCCCTTCAAGGTCGCGGAAGTGCTGGAGGCCGCAGGGCTCTTGGCGTACGAGGAGACCGAGGAGGGGGAGAAGGTCGTGGACTGGTCGAGGACCAAGGCCGTCCAGCAGAGGTCGTGCTACATATACGTGAACCTAAAGGGCAGGGACCCGCAGGGGATAGTGGAGCCCGAGGACTACGAAGAGGTGAGGGAGGAGGTGATAAGGGCCCTCTACGACTACACCGATCCCGAAACCGGTAAGAAGCCCATAGCTCTGGCCTTAAAGAGGGAGGATGCGAGGATCTTAGGCCTCTACGGGGACAGGGTGGGGGACGTAGTATATGCCATAAATCCTGAGTTCGGCGGCCAGCACGGGCCCCACCTGCCCACAGCAAGGTTCGGCCTCGGGGACCTGAGGGGGCTCTTCGTGATGGCGGGGCCCGGGGTTAAAAGGGGGGTGGTCCTGGAGAGGACGGTGAGGCTGGAGGACATCGTGCCCACAATATGTTACTTAGCAGAAATCCCCGTTCCGAGGGACGCGGAGGGAGGAATAATATATCAGGCCTTGGAGGACCCTGACCTTAAGCTGGACGAACTTAAGAAGCTCAGGAGGAACTACAGGAGGCTCCAGGAGGCCTTCGAAAGGGAGAGGGCCTTAGGACACACGTACAACGAGTGAAGCGGCCCTGAAGCATCGGACGGGAGGGGGCATGCTCTCGAGGGTTCGCATAGGGGACCTGGAGGTGAGCAGGCTGATACTGGGTGGGAACCCATTCAGCGGGTTCTCGCATCAGTCCCCCGAGGTGGACCAGGAGATGATGCACTATTATACTACGGCAAGGATAAAGGAGACCTACCGAAGGGCGGAGGAGCTCGGGATAAACGCGCACATAGGAAGGGCCGACCACCACATAATGAGGGTGCTGATGGAGTACTGGGACGAGGGCGGGACCATAAGGTGGATAGCCCAAACTTGCCCCGAGCTCGGGGAGATATCCAGGGGGGTGAGGAACGCTGTCAGGGGAGGGGCCAAGGCCTGCTTCGTGCACGGTGGGGTCGTGGACCACCTGTTCGCGCGGGGGAGGATGGAGGAGGTTGCGGACGCGGTAAGGATGATACACGACGCGGGTATGCCCGCCGGGATAGCTGCTCACGACCCCGAGGTCCTGGAGTGGGCTGAGGAGAACTTGGCGGAGGTCGACTTCTACATGTGCTCTTACTACAACTCCGCGAGGAGGGATCAGAACCCCGAACACGTGCCGGGCGCGAGGGAGTGGTTCTGGCCTGAGGACAGGGAAAGGATGGCGAGGACCATAGCGAAGCTCTCGAAGCCCGCCATACACTATAAGGTCCTGGCCGCAGGGAGGAACGACCCTAAGGAGGCCTTCGCGTTTGTTGGGAGGCACATGAGGCCCTGCGATGCCGTCTGCGTCGGGATATTTACGAAGTACAGGCCCTGGGAGCTCGAGGAGGACGTGAGGCTCGTGGAGGGAGCGCTCGGGGGATGTTGATATGGACTCTGGCTATGAAGGGTTCTTCCCCATCGGACGAGGGGGACCCCTCCTTCGCCGGATCCTGAGGGGTAGGGTTGCGAAGGTGAGGGTCATATTGGAGGAGCCTCGTGGACTTAGTGACAGGAGAGCCATCCGGACGAGATCAGGAACGAGGAATGAGACGACCTATAGCACGTCGGCCTTTATGAGGTTGGTGGCACCCGGGACTCCCACCGGGACGCCGGCGACTATCACGACCCTTGCCCCCTTCGACACAAGTCCGGAGCGTAGGGCCGCCTCCTTGGCCCTCTTTATGAGGGTGTCGGTGTCGGGAGGTTCCTCTATCTTCATAGGATATATCCCCCAGAAGAGCGTCAGCCTCCTTTGGACCTCCTCGCTCGGGGTGACGGCTATTATAGGAGCGTGGGGCCTATATTTGGCGACCATCCTAGCGGTCTGACCGGAATGGGTACAGCAGATTATCGCCTCGGCTTTGATGTTGAGGGCTATGTGGCATGCTGCATGGCTTATGGCGTCCGGGACGTCGGGCTCCTCGGTTATGCCCCTCGCCTGAAGCTGGGCCACGTAATCTATCCCCTCCTCCGCCCTCAGGGCGACCCCCGCCATCGTCCTCACAGCCTCCACAGGGTACCTGCCGACCGCTGTCTCCTCCGAAAGCATGACAGCGTCCGTCCCGTCGAATATAGCGTTAGCTATGTCCGTGACCTCCGCCCTGGTTGGTCTTGCGCTCTCCACCATGGAGAGCAACATCTGTGTGGCGGTTATGACCGGCCTTCCGTGTCCGTTCGCCTTCTTTATTATCTCCTTCTGGGCGAGGGGAACTTCCTCCAAGGGGATCTCGACCCCGAGGTCCCCCCTTGCGACCATGACCCCGTCCGCCTCTTCCAGGATCCCGTCTATGGCCCTCAAGGCCTCGTGCTTCTCCACCTTCGCTATCACAGGGATCTCCTTCCCCCGTCTGCGGACCTCCTCCTTGACCCTCCTTACGTCCCCGGGCTCCCTCACGAAGGAGACGGCGACCCAATCCACCCCATGCTCGATGCCGAACTCTAAGTCCTCTAAATCCTTATCTGTAACAGAGGGGACACCGAGGGAGACACCCGGAACGTTTATCCCCTTGTGGGAACTGAGCTCTCCTCCTACGAGGACCTCGCACAATATGTCGGTCTCGGTGGTGGCCTTGACCTTCAGGGCCATCTCGCCGTCGGCCAGGAGTACGATGTCCCCAGGGCTGAGGTCCCGGGGAAGTTCCTTGTAACTTACGGGCACTTCGCCCTCGCGCGGGACATCCTTGGAAGTGAGGACCAGCTCCTCCCCGGGCGAGAGCCTCAGCCTTCCCGGTAGCTCCCCGACCCTGACCTTGGGCCCGCTCAGATCCTGGAGCACGGCCACGGAGGTCCCGGTCCTCCTGGAGGCCTCCCTGACCGCTGCTATCTGCCCGGAATGCTCCTTCTGAGTCCCGTGGGAGAAGTTGATGCGGGCAACGTTCATGCCGGCTTCTATCATCTTCTCTATCGTGCCCACGTCCTCCGATGAGGGTCCTATAGTGCAGACTATCTTCGTGCGTTTCATGTATCACCTCCTGGAGAGGTCCTCCAAGGTCCGGAAGAACCCCGGGAAAGAGATGTCGGCCCATTCCGCCCCCTCTATCACCGTCTCGCCCTCTGCCACGAGCCCCGCGACGGCGAACGCCATTGCTATCCTGTGGTCCCCGAAGCTCTCCACCGTCGCTCCCCTCAGGTTCCCACCTCCCCCTATCACCATGCCGTCCCGCAGCTCCCCGACCTTCACCCCCATCCTCCTGAGGTTCTCCACCACGGCCCTTATCCTGTCGGTCTCCTTGGCCCTGAGCTCCTCCGCATCCCTTATAACGGTCTCACCGTCGGCGCAGGCTGCGGCGACCGCCAGGACCGGGATCTCATCTATAAGGTTGGGTATCACGGAACCTGCTATCCTCGTCCCCTTAAGCTCCGAACCCCTGACTACAAGGTCCACTATCGGTTCCCCACATATCATCCTTCCTTCCTCGGTCCTGACCTCCGCCCCCATCCTCCTCAGGACGTCCACCACCGCCCTTCTGGTGGGGTTCAGGCCGACATCCTTTATCCTTATGTGGGACTTAGGTACTATCGCCCCCGCGACCAAGAGAAAGGCGGCTGAGGATATGTCCCCTGGCACGACCACCTTACTGGCCTCGAGCTTTCCCGTTCCTTCCACCGAGACCTGCACCCGCGGTCCACCCCCCTCCGCCCTCCTGAGCCTGCGGTCGAGTTCTTCCCCCAGGTCTTCGGAGCGCCCTTGCCTTATCCACCTCCTTTCGACTTCTGCTCCGAAGGCCTCCAACATCCTTTCCGTGTGGTCCCTGGAAGGAGCTGGCTCTTCCACTGAGGTCCTCCCCTCGGCGTAGAGGCCGGCGAGCAGGATTGCTGATTTAACCGTGGCGCTCGGGACCGGAAGAGCGTAACGGATGGGGTTCAGGGGGAAGTGACCCCTTATCTTTAAGGGAGGGTATAGGTCGTCGAGGGCGGAGACCTCCGCTCCCATGAGCCTCAAGGGCTCCACGACCCTCATGGGCCTCCTGCTCAGGGACTCGTCCCCCTCAAGGACCGACGTAAAATTCTGTCCCGCCAATATCCCCGAGATGAGCTTCATCAGTGTCCCGGAGTTTCCGGCCCATAGGGGTCCGTCCGGGGGCTTCAGCCCCCTCAGGCCCAGGCCGTGGATGCGGACGACCTTTCCCTCCCTTTCCACCTCGACGCCGAGCCTTTCGAGGACCTCCAAGGTGGTCCGCGGGTCCCTTCCCGGGGCGAACCCTTCTATCTCGGTGGTGCCCTCGGCTATGGCCCCTAGAAGTGCTGCCCTGTGGGATATGGACTTGTCCCCTGGGACGGAGATGACCCCCCTCAGCTTCCGGACGGGCGATATCCTGACCCGCATCGTACCTCCGATAACCCCTTGTGAACTCCTCCGAAGGGTCTTATATTATCTATGCCATGGGAAGGTTCGCGAAGAAGCTGTTACTTTGGACCCTCATCTGGGGCCTCCTATATTCTGCAGCCCTCGCAGGCATAGTGTTCTACTTCGGCCGGGACCTTCCCTCCCTTGAACAGCTCGAAAGGTTCAGGCCAAAGCTCGCTACTTTAATATACGACTCGGAGGGTAGGGTAGTCAAGGAGCTCGCCGAGGAGAGGAGGGTGACGGTCCCCTTCGACCAGATCCCCGAGGAGTTCTTCCACGCCCTCCTGGCCGTGGAGGACAGGGAATTTTACCACCACAACGGCATTAACTTCTTAGCGATCGTCCGGGCTGCCCTGGCCAACATCTCTGCCGGCAGGATAGTGGAGGGCGCCAGCACCATAACCCAACAGCTCGCCCGCAACCTTTTCCTCCCCTTCAAGGTGAGTTTATCCCGCAAGATCAGGGAGGCCCTGACCGCCATCCGTATAGAGAGGGCCTACACCAAGGAGGAGATCTTAGAGATGTACGCTAATCAGGTCTACTTCGGCTGCGGTGCCTGGGGTATACAGGCTGCAGCCAGGACCTACTTCGATAAGGACGCTGAGGACCTCACCCTCGAGGAATGTGCCCTGTTGGTGGGATTGCTCAAATCCCCGAGCCGTTACTCCCCTATCCTCCATCCGGATTTGGCGCTGCACAGGCGCAACATCGTATTGAAGAAGATGGTGGACTTCGGCGTGATCTCCCGCGAACTGGCGGAGGAGGCCAAGGATAGGCCCCTG
>DTYS01000319.1 GCA_012961755.1 Candidatus Latescibacterota bacterium | reverse complement strand
CTTGGCAGTTTTCTACGCGAGCTGTTCCCTGGATTGTCTCTTCTGCCAGAACTGGCACTTCCGTACCATGTCCCCCGGAAGGGACACGATGAGCGCTGAGGAGCTGGCGGACCTTGCGGAGGGTAGGACCTTCTGCGTCTGCTTCTTCGGAGGGGACCCTTCCTCCCAGATGCCCCATGCCCTGGCCTCGGGGAGGCTGCTGGCCGAGAGGGGGGTGACGGTCTGTTGGGAGACGTCGGGACAGGCTTCCCCGAAGCTCATGGACGAGGCCGTGGAACTTTCCTTGAGGAGCGGGGGGACGGTGAAGTTCGACCTCAAGGCGTACGACCCCGTGCTCCACGAAGCGCTCACGGGCAGCACCAACGAGGCCACGCTCGAGAACTTCAGGAGGGTGGGGAGGAGGTTCGAGGAAAGGCCGGAGCCGCCCCTGGTCGTGGCGAGCACCCTTCTGGTCCCGGGCTACGTGGACGCCGAGGAGGTCGGCAGGATAGCCAAGTTCATAGCCGATGTGGACCCGAGGATACCCTACTCCCTTCTGGCGTTCCACCCGGACTTCCTCTTCTTCGACCTTCCCAGGACGTCCCGCGGACATGCCTTGGAGGCCGTCGGAGCGGCCAAGTCCGCAGGATTGGAGGAGGTCAGGGCCGGGAACGTCCACATCTTAAGTTGATATGGACGGAGGTCTGTACCTCCTTCTCCTCAGGCTGGACGAGCCCGAGGAGATAACCGTGGGCAGGTTCGGAAGGTTCGAGTTCCCTTCCGGGTATTACATATACGTCGGGAGGGCCAAGAGGGGGTTGTACTCGAGGGTGGCGAGGTATAGGAGGGGAAGTAAAGGGCCGAAGTGGCATATAGACTACCTTAGGGGGAGGGCCGACTGGGTGGGGGTCGAGGTGAGGTTCGGTCAGCACGGGGAGTGCGAGTTGGCCAGGAAGGTAGCCGAACTTCCGGGGGCGGAGGAGCCGGTCCCCGGGTTCGGTTCATCGGACTGTGGGTGCAGGACGCACCTCTTCTATTTCGGGAAGCTTCCCTGGGAGGAGATATGACACCTCGGGGAAGGGTCGAGGCGGTGCTCAGGCGCGAGGCCCCGGACAGGACCCCGTTCACTATATACGAGAACAAGCTTCCGCAGTGTTCGGTTGAGAGGAGGCTCCGCAACGAGGGCCTGTGCATAGTGAACAGGAAGTACCCCGTAGTGGAGATGAGGTACAGAAGGGTGAGCGTAGAAAGATATGAATATCAAGAGGACGGCGTTACATATGTCCGCACGGTCTGGCACACCCCGGAAGGGGACCTCGTGAGGGTCGACAGGCCGGCCGGGTTTACGAGCTGGCAGGTCGAGCACGTCTTCAAGGGTCCCGAGGACTATAAGAAGCTCATGTGGCTCGTAGTGGACCCGGAGCCCGTGCCCTGCTACGAAAAGTTCCTCAGGGCCCAGGAGAACCTCGGGGAGGACGTGTTCCTGAGGGTGGGGATAGGTTCCACACCTCTGCACCAGATAATGATAGGATGGATGGGGGTGGAGAGGTTCTCGTTGGAATGGGCCGAGAGGAGGGACGAGGTCCTCAAGCTCTACCATGCCCTGGCGGACAGACAGAGG
>DTYS01000318.1 GCA_012961755.1 Candidatus Latescibacterota bacterium | reverse complement strand
GTTTCAGTTGGCCCTCTGCGCGGGCATGGCAGCCTACGGGAGGGATTACGATAGGGAAAGCGCAAGGTTGCATCTGGCGGCCCTTTCGGGTTCCGGGGCTGTGGTGTATATGTTGAAGAGGCTCACGGGCAGGCCGAGGCCGGAACATCCGAAGTGCAAGGATTCCTTCCCCTCAGGACATTCCGCGGTGATCTGGGCTTGCGCTTCCATATTCGGGCATCGCTATCCCAAATATAGGTGGGTCTACTGTGCTACCGCTTCCTTGGTGTCCGTCTCCCGGGTCTACCTGGGGAAACATTACCCTTCGGATGTCCTATTCGGGGCCGCGATAGGTTACGGGGTTGCAGAGCTGGTATGGCACTACAAGGACAGGATAAGGGAGCTCCGTTTACGATGATGGCGAACTACGACCTCCACACCCACACCACGTTCTCCGACGGCGCTCACACGGTGGACATAACGGTGAAGTTCGCCGAAGCTATGGGACTTGAGGCGGTGGCCATCACTGACCACCTCACGCCGGGGACCAGGCTTTACGAGGAAGAAGGGCTGTTAGATATCTACCTTAAGGAGGTAGAGAGGGCCTCCAAGTGGGCCGACGTCCTCGTGCTCAAAGGTGCCGAGGCGACGATCTTGGACCTTGAAGGTCATATTTCTATGGACGATGAGACCTTCTCCAAGTTAGATGTGGTCTTAGTCGACCTGGGCGGGCACAGTCGAGGGATTATCAGGGATCCACCGAAGTCCCGTAGCAAGCTCCTTGCGAACGTAACTAAGTGCGTAGTTGAAGTGGCGTCGAACCCCCTCTTCCATGTGCTCGCCCATCCCTTTAGCCTGGGAAGGCTTCCGGAACCCATAGAGCCCTCCCATATCCCCCAGGAGGACCTGAGGGAGATGGCTCAAGCTATGAGGGAGAACGGGAAAGTATTTGAGGTCATGAACTGCACGTTCTGGTGGTTCCCTCGGATGGAGGTGAAGAGGTTCACGGAGCAGTACGTAGATATAGTTCGGACCTTCGCCCAAGAGGGCGTCTCCTTCAGCGTGGGGAGCGACGACCACAGGACCGGGGTTGGAAACATCGGCTGGTCCCTCCGGGTTCTCAGGGAGGCCGAGGTCACCCCGGAGCAGATAGTAGATCCGAAGGCCTTCCTGGACCGCACGTAGCAGAGTCTTCAGAAGGGGGTTGACAAGAGAATTGAAAAGCTTTATCTTTCCGTTATAGACAGCTAGGATTTCAGCTTCATTCGCTCTCGGTCTTCCCGCTGGCTTCGAAGAAGCGGGTCCTCGTCCGGCTGCGGGGATAGAAGGGCTGATAGGGAGAGGCCGTACAAGACAGCCGCACTGCCGAAAGTCAGCAGAGATCTTCGGCGTGCGGCCTTACTTTTTACTGGGGCAAAGTTCGTGGGGCTGGAGGAGAAATGAGGAAAGAGGTCATCTTCGGCCTTATCTTCATAACCTGTGGAAGTGCCCGGGCCCTTCCGAGGTGGATCGGGGTGACGGGCTCCGTCGGTACCTACGGGGAGGTGTACAGGATGAGGGGTAGGGACCCGAGGAGGGACCCCACGACGGGAAGGATGTACGTAAGGCCGGTGCTGACCGTGTTCGGTATGTCCTTCCCCTTCGAAGTGTTGGTTTCGACTGAGGAGACCAAGTTCCGCCAGCCCTTCAATAGGTTCGGGATAAGTCCTAGGTGGAAGTGGGCTACGTTCCACTTAGGGGACTTCTCCCCCAGGTTCTCCCAGCTCACCCTGAACGGGGTAGCCCTCAGGGGGGGAGGGGTCGAGCTCAGTCCCTGGCCGCTCAGGTTGGCCGTAGTTGTGGGCCGCAGCCAGAGGGCAGTGGTGGCGGTCGGGGGCATGGGCGCCTATAGGAGAACCCTTTGGGCGGTGAAGGTAGGTCTGGGCGGACGGACGGGCAACTTCCTCGACCTGGTCCTGATCCGGGCGGCCGACGACACGAGTTCGGTTGACTCCGTAGGAGTCGCCCCGCAGGAGAACCTCGTGGTGGGTGTGAACGGTCAGGTGAGGCTGTCCAGAGCGAGGTCCTTCCTGCGCTGGGAGGCGGCCGGGAGCGTGCACACGAGGGACCTGCGTAGTTCCGAGCTTGAGGACGTCCCCGTGCCGGAGGGGATAAGGAGGTTCTATACCCTCCGCCTGAGCACCAAGGTGGACTACGCCTACCGGATCGAGGCCGGGTTCAGGTTGCCGAGGGTGGGCTTTCAGGTGGGATACGGCCGCATAGGGCCGGGATTCGTATCCCTCGGCGTAAGTTCCGCGGTGAACGACAGGCGGAGGCTGAGCCTGAGGACGAACGTGGAGGTGGTGGAGGGGAAGTTCAGGTTCAGGGGACACTACACCAGGTATAGGGACAACCTTAAGGGGCAGAAACAACATACTACCGTCAGGGAGTCGGCCTCCCTCTCCCTGGAGGGTAGGCCCGCACGGGCCGTAGGGCTGGGGATGAGGTACAGTAGGAACACGGTAGGCAACGACAGCGAAAACGATACCACCAAGGTGGACGTTTACAGTGACCGCTATACCTTAAACGCTTCCTTCGACCTAAAGCTCCTCGGGGTACTGAACTCCCTTAGGACCTCCTTCTCCGTCCAGAGGTCGGAGAGGAGGAACCCGGTCCGTCCGGTGAAGGGGTTCGACGTGAGGAGCTTTACTGTTGGGCTGAACAGCAGGGTCTCAGATGGGTTGTCCCTGAGCCCGAGCGTTGGGTTGACCTCCAACAGGGCTTCGGACGGGACCAGATCGAGCACCTACATCTATTCGCTGTCCGTGGACCACAGTGCCCTAAGGAGGAAGCTTTCGGACGGACTGAGGATGTCCCTCAAGAGAGCCGGGGACGCTAGTTCCTTAAACCTTAACTTGTCAGGAAGGCTGAGGCTCACCAGTTCGGACGCGCTGACGCTGAAAGTTAGGATGACTAGGTACGAGCACGGCTCGGATCCAGGACGCGGCTTTCGGGAGGTGACGGCCGGCCTCGGGTTCGACCACAGGTTCTGAGGGGAGGAGATATGGCGCTTATCCTTTCGGCGACCTTCCTGTTCGCTGCAGCCCTCGGAGGGACGGAGGACCTAAGGGTGGACCTCTACTTCGATCCGTATCCCACCCCCTACGTGAGCGATTGGGAGACGAGGACCGACATAGCGGCGCTGACCCTCACTAACCTAGGTCAGGAGGATCTGGAGTTGAGGCTCTACGTGAGGGTGGAGAACTCCCGAGGGGTACAGGTGGCCTCCGGCTGGAGCGAACGGTTCTACGTACAGCCCGGGGGAAGGGCGGTCGTAAACTCCGACGAGATGATAGACTACGACACGGTCGAGTTCG
>DTYS01000317.1 GCA_012961755.1 Candidatus Latescibacterota bacterium | reverse complement strand
TGACCATCCTGAGGAGCGGAGGCGGGAGTACGAGGAGGTAAAGAGGATAAACCGAGATTTCCGCAGGCTCGGGGAGGAATTCGCATCCTCTGTCCCCCCTCCTCCGAAGATAGCGGCACTGGTCCTTGACGAGAGCACCCTCAGGGAGTCGGGGATGGCTATAAAGCTTGCAAAGCCAATCCTCAGGGTTCTATCGGAGAAGGGGTTCTGCTCTGAGATAGCGATAATAAGCGAGAGGCATGTCCTGGAAGGGAGCATAGGTGGGTATCCCCTGGTGTTCCTCCCAAAAGCTCCATACATGAGGAAGGAGGTTGCAGAGAAGCTCGAGGAGTATGTAAAGGGAGGGGGTTTCCTGGTTATTGGTCCGGAAAGCGGGAGGTACGACGAGCATGGAGAGAGCTACGGAGGGCTATGCGAACCCCTTAGGAGGTGTTGTGGTGTGAACCCCAGAGGACTGCTCCATCCCGACTGCGACACGCACGATTTTTTGGTCTCCCAAGACTTCCACAGGTTGAGGAAGGGGAGGATGGTCAGGGGGGACTGTTTCGAGGAGCTTGAGGTTGAATCTGGGGATGTTGATGTTCCCTTGATCTACAACTGGCAGGCGGAGCAGCCTGCTATGGTCCTGAGCAGGTATGGGAGTGGGAGGAGCTGCTACCTTTGCTTCTGGCCCTCTGACGATGTGGAGGAGAGGGGATTGGAAGATGTGGTCATGAGCCTTGTGGAGGATGCGGGGCTTGAGCCATATGTCAGGGTTTTTGGGAAAGATGGGTTTGAGGAGAGGGGGATTATCCATGGGGTGAGGCTTTGCAGTGGGGGAGCATTTTTGATATTGATCGAGACTGGGGACAGGGAGCATGAGGTTTTGGTTGAGATTAGCCGGGGGAGGTTTGGGTTTGATGATCTGGAAGTGATAGATGGATTGACCGGCGAGAGGGTTGGCTCGGGCTTGAGGTTCTCCACAACCCTTGCCCCAGCTCAGGTGAAGGTGCTCCATATCCTTAAGCGATGATATCAGAGCGTTGAGGAGGTGCTATGGAAGGGGATATATTCGTCTACGGCGCCCAGTACTACCGGACACCCAACCCTCCCCGTGGGGAGAGGAGGAGGGATATCGAGCAGATGGCGAGGCTTGGGTTCAACGTGGTGAAGCTCCAGGCCCACTGGAACTGGATAAACTACGAGCCCGATGTCTTCGACTTCGAAGAGATAGAGGAGATGATGGACTGGGCCGCCCGGAACAGCCTCGGGGTGATCCTCATGACTAGCCTTGAGAACGCCCCCTGGTGGCTGGCCCAGGAACATCCCGAGGCGAGGTACATGACTGCCGACGGTAGGGTCCTGGACCTCCAGGCGGTCGGGGGGACACCTGCAGGGGGCTGGCCGGGGCTGTGCTTCGACAACGAGCCCGTGCGAAAGAGGGCCGAGGACTTCATCGTCAGGCTGGTGGAGAGGTTTAGGGGCCATCCCGCCCTCTCGTATTGGCACGCCTGGGAGGAGCCCCATATGGAGCCGACATCGAACATGAAGGCCGAGGGTCACATATGCAACTACCTGCTCTGCTGTTGCGAGGCGAGCCTCGGGAAGTTCAGAAGGTGGCTCAGGGAGAGGTATGGGGACCTCCGAGGCCTCAACAGGGCCTGGCACACAAGGTACTCCGACTGGGAGCAGATAAGACCCCCTCAGAACTATGGATGCTACTCCCTTCTCATGGACTGGCAAAGGTTCCAACAGGAGAACCTGGCGGAGATCATGGCCTGGAGGGCTGGTACCATCAGGAAGGTTGACCCTGAACATCCTGTGATAAGCCACCTCGGTGCTAACAGCGTAACCAGCAACGACGTTCACTCCCCGTACATGGACGACTGGAAGACGGCGAGATACGTGGACATCTGGGGTGCATCGGTCTTCCCCGCTTGGTGCGGCGAGGAGTTCATGAGCGTGCAGCTGACAGCAGCTGCGAGCGCTGCGAAGGGGAAGCCTTACTGGTGCGGGGAGCTCCAGGCTGACGGGGGGTGCTCCTCTGAGAGCATATTCATCGCCACAAGGCCGAGCGCGGAGAGGTTCGCAGCTTGGAACTGGATAGCCCTGGGGCACGGCGTCAGGGGGATAGTGCTCTGGCAGTACAGGCCCGAGATGCTCGGTCCCGAGTCCCCAGGCTTCGGGCTCTGCGCCTTGGACGGCTCCCCGACCCTGAGAGCTGAGGTGGCCTCCAAGTTCTGCAAGCTGGTCAATTCCACCCCTGCCCTCAAACTTGGAGGGCTTCCCCAGCCCAAGGTAGGGATCGTACACTCCAAGGACTGCAACAACCTCATGCGGTGCGCAACCCCAGACGGGGAACCCCTCTTCTCCTCCCTGATGGGGATCTACCGTACCCTCTTCCGCGCCAACATACCCTTCCGCTTCGTCCACATAGAGGAGGACAGCTTGGAAGGGATGCTGAAGATTAAGGTCCTCTTCTTCCCACTTCCCCTTTGCCTGGGGCCCGAACAGGCCGGAAGGATCAGGGAGTATGTGAAGCAGGGAGGGACCCTGGTCTGCGAGGCGCAAGTGGCCCAATATGACCTCCACGGATTTGCCAGCGAATGGGTCCCCGGCATGGGCCTGGAGGAGCTCTTCGGGTGCAGAAGGACCGAAGAGTCCACGTGCAGGATCGAGAGCGAGAAGATCGAGACCGAGATGGGGGAGATGGAGGGGATGTGGATCAAGGAGGCCTACGAACCCACCTCTGGGGAGCCCATAGGCTTCTACAGGGATGGTAAAGTTGCAGCCGTGAGAAACAAATACGGGGAAGGGCAGGCCATGCTCTTCGGCTCCCTGGTGTTCTGTTCCGAGTCCAACGCCCCTGCCCTCAGGAGCCTCATCCCCGAGGAATGCCTTGGCCCGGTGAGGACCGAGCCGGAGGCTTTCGCCCGCATGCTGAGGGCAGGCTCCGAGGCGGCCCTGATCGTCGTCAACTTGGAAGATAGGCCGAAAGAGGTCAAGGTCTCGCTTGAGGGTCTGTCCCTCCCGGAGAGGGTCGAGGACATCTGGAACGGGAGGGAATGGGAGGTCGAGGAGGGGACCGTAAGGCTCTCCCTCGGACCTTGGGGTTCGGCTGTGATCAAAATATGAGGTGAACTATGACGAGGACTCCACAGAATGGTTACTGGCAACATCTCGGCAGACCCTAAGGTACGGGTGGAAGATGGTGAGTGAGAAGGGGGAGGAGGGCCTATGGTTCCTGGGAGGATGTGGAGCCTCCCGTGGGGATAAGGAGGGCGGACTTCGGAGGTCTTTGGGCTCATAAGGAAGCCTGACGATAGGCCATCCTCGTGGAATACAACACAGGGATGAACGTTGTCTGGCTCGGGGAGGAATTCGCATCCTCTGTCCCCCCTCCTCCGAAGATAGC
>DTYS01000316.1 GCA_012961755.1 Candidatus Latescibacterota bacterium | reverse complement strand
ATCCGCGAGCACGAGCTTACCGAGCTTCCCCTCCTCTACGGCCTTCCTGACCATCTGAGATGCCCTATAGGTCCTACGTTGGAATACACATCCGAGCTTGACCCCTCTTTCCCTGCAGGCCCTTATCATCGCATCCATCTTTTCCTTCGTGACCTCTAAGGGCTTCTCGCACAGCACGTGCACCCCAGCTTCGGCCGCGGCTACGGTGACCTCGCCGTGGAGCCCGGAGGGGGTGCACACAGATATCACGTCTATGTCGTCCCTGGAAAGGAGCTCCCTGTAGTCCCTGTGGAACGCGACGCCATATTTTTCCGCGAATTCCCTACCCTTAGCCTCGACGTAATCGCTCACCGCCACAAGTTCGGCGTCCGAACACCTTTTCACGCTTTCGGCGTGCCAGGGTGCTATCACCCCACATCCCACTATCCCCCATCCAAGTTTACCGTCCTTCATTTTCCACCTCCTTTATCTTCCCCCTCAGGAACCTCACGGCTTCCTCTATGTCCTTGGCCGGGTCCTCCCCTACCTCCCTCTCTATCGTGAGGAAACCATCGTATCCTATATCCTTAAGCGCCCGGAGCCATCGGTCGAAGTCCACCTGGCCCTGGCCCAAGGGCACCTCCTTGAAGTATTCCTCGAGCCTTATGTCCTCTATGCCTCCCTCCGCGAAGTAGTCGTACACTAACTTCGGGTCCGTCCGCTTGAGCATTATCCCATCCTTGGCGTGGGTGTGCACGATGTAGTCCCTCAGGAGGTAGGTGGCCTCCACAGGGTCGTCCCCTGTGACCATAACTAAGTTGGCCGGGTCTAAGTTAACCCTTACACCCTTATGTCCCAGTCCGTCCAAGAACCTCTTGAGCCTTACGGCGGGCTCGGGCCCGGTCTCGACAGCGAACGTGGCCCCCACCCTATCACCGTAGGCAGCCAGTTCCTCACATGCGGACTTTATGTTACCGTAGGCCGGGTCCGATGTGTCTTCACTTATTACACCTATGTGCGTGGTCACGATCGATGTGTCAAGTTCAACGGCTAAGTCTATTATTTGCTTCGACTTGACTATTCTCCACTCCAGTTCCTCCCCCTTAGCGAAGCCGTGTCCTCCCAGGTCCCCACACAGGGCGGATATCTCCAACCCGAGGGAGCGAACGAACTCCTTAAGTTCTCTTCGGGCGGAGGGGGGGAGGTTGTCGGGGTCCATCTCCCCCGAGACGGCGTATATCTGCACACCTCCGGCCCCTACTTCCTTGGCCTTCAACAGTCCCTCCTTCAGGGGGAGTCGGAACGAATCCACTATGACGCCTATCTTCATCACGGACCTCCTCAATTCAGGTAAGCTCCTTTTCCCGAGTAAATCCTCTCGACAGATCCTCCGAGTCGATGCACAAACTGAACTTAACAAAGGGGATCCTCCGGACCTTCTTTGAGGAGGACACATACCTTAAGATGAGGTTAGATGTGGGGAAGTCGGGGTGGATCTATCGAAGCTACAGTGGCCTACGTGCCTACCTCCTCTCCAACCAGGATACTACCTGGTTTTCGTCGTAGACAGGGAAATACGGCGGCGACTGGATCAGAAGTCTGCCATCGTATATATAGTTCTTCCTGAACCCGGACCTTATCCCCCCTCCCCAGTAGAACGTCCCAACAGGTCCCCTCCTCACCTGGACTATCCCCCCCAACACCGTCAAAGTTCCGCTCGGGGGACGGGTGCGATAATTTTCAGCCATGAAGGACTCGTCCAGGGCCATTATAGAGGCATGTATCTCACAGTCGTCGTTGTTCGCGGGGTTGTCCGCAACTAAAACTCTCTCCCCCGCCACCAGTCCGAGCATATCGTCGGATGTTGGGTCCTCCCTCGGGTCAACAGCGTACACTACGTCGTCCTCTATGTATATGTCGTGCTCGGCTGACACCGTGAACCTCCCGTTCACCGTCCCCGAAACGTGCAGGTCGTGGGAACCTATTATGCTTATTATACCGTTGAAGGAGGGAGGGGGGGTGAAGGTGTTCCAGGAGGAGGGAGATCCGGCTGAGAAGGCATACCTTACGGTTCCGTCCGCCTTGAAGTCGAGCCAGAAGTCGGCTCCCGCGGAGTCGGTGTCCACCACCCAGCCTCCGTGGGCCGCGTAATATTGAAGCGGGGCAAGGTCGGTGGGCAGGGAGATGCTCTGTGCTCCGAAGTACGTTCCCCCTAAGAACTGTGGGTTCCCGTACCTGATGTATGGACTGTAAGGGCTGCTCACCGGTCCCATAAAGACCGGATCTCCAGCTATGTGCAGCCGATCGTTGGTGTGCAACGGACCTCTTATGGTGTCCCCGGTAACGAACCAGATGATCCTCCCGTTCCGCATGCGCTCGTACTGTGTGAAGTACGCGTACCTAGAGAAGCTCTCCTTCCGGACGTCCACAACCACGGTCCTGGAGATGTCCCAGAAGCTTCCGACCGCTGTGACCCTCCGTTGGGTGAGGTCGATGGAATCCACCTGGAGGGTGTAGGTTCCTTCCATAAGCGGCGAAGGTTCGGAAGGATTTGGATTCGGCATCCAGGAGAAGTCTTCTCTGAGGTTCCTCAGAGCTATGTAGACAGCGCTGTTGGCTATGTTCCTGGCCATCGTCCGCCTGTACTCCTCAGAGAGCAGCTCGGCCGAGCGCGTCTCCCATCTGCCGAGCCTATACCTTATGCTTCCGAAGATTACCAGGAAGCTCAGTACCATCAGAAGGGAGGCCTTTCCCATAAAGGATCCCTTCAGTGGGGAAGGTTCTTGGGGCGGAAGAGCCCCTTCCAGGACACGACTATAAATTCGTCTCCTAAAGCATACGGGCTTTCTAAGGTGAGCGACACCTGAACTGCCCTCACCAGGGAAGGTACGGATGTCTCCCGACCGTTTGCATCGAAGTATTTGAACCCCAATTCAGTCACACCCCACGCGTCCCCTTCTCGAGGCTGACCGTTTATCTGGCGGTAGAGAAGACGGTCGTTCGGGTTAGGGGTCATTCGTGCCAAGCTCGTGTCGCTCACAGCATATCTTACCGTATCTATGGTCCCATCCTCGTCTACGTCGGCCAAGAATTCTATTTCGTCGGAGCGCATAGTCCTAATTGAGGTCGTCGGGTCCGGCACGCCGTAGCCCATCTTGCGGAAGTCGTACTGGATAAGGTCCACGAGCTCCGCTAAACTTTCCTGTGTTATAAGTTGTAGGGCGTTACGATAGGAGGTTTCGACCAAAGTCGTCTCCAAGTTCAGTACCGTGATGAGCAACAACCCACCCAGGACGAAGGAGCCTACGATGTCCAGCGTGGCCATATCCTCAGCCCTTGTTCCCTACGAGCCAGGCGATCTGTTCCCTGAAGGTATGCTCCAGGTATATGATCCTTTCGTTCGCTCTATCCAGCTTATCCAAAAGCAAGCTTATTATGTTTAGGACGAAGTATTTGAATAACTTCTCCTCCCTCCATTTGAAGAAGTTCAGCATCTCTTCCCTCCTGAACTCCAACACCTCAGCCGGCCTTTCCGTTCTCACGCAAGCTATACGATTATGGGGATAAAGCACGACCGCTTCCCCGAACACGTCCCCCTCCGAAAGCTCCCCCAGCTTCACGTCGTCCTTCCAGATGGAGACCCTGCCCTTCCTGAGGATGTAGAGGGCATCCCCTGGGGTGCCCTCCCTTACAACGTACTCGTTAGCTCCGAACGCCTTCACGATACCTAAGGCCATGAAAGCTTCCCTATCCTCGGGAGGAAATCCCCTAAGGAGTACATCTTCTGCCTTGAAAGAGTTCCTCTTCATCTTACCTGCTCCAGTACGAAAAGAGGTGGCTTAAGGTTACCGGCCGAGATAGGAAGGAGCTGGAGGCCGTGACATCTATGCGCTTGAAGAACGTCGGATAGGACACAGGGGTATCGGGGGCCGACGCCTCCACGTAGTACACCGAAGCCGTTATGGTATAGATAACTCCTACGCTCGTGGTATCCTGGACGTTCAGGCCGTTGTAGTCGTCCACGTCATCGAGATCTGGATAGCTCTCCCCCGCCTCAGGCCCGAGCTCGGAGGGCTGGGTAAAGCCGTCCGGAAGGTTGGGGGGAGGCGTGCCTGTCACCTCTTCGTCGAAGGCCCTGGCCGAGGCTTCTTCTATAATGGACTGGGCCAGAGCTATAGCAGGGATACCGTGCTGCGCCTCATCCGTCGCATCCTGGTTCTGAAGGAGCGCCCGGTGGACGGAAAGCACTACGGTGGTCAGGAGCACGAACGCGCCGAGGACGAGCATGCTCTGTCCCATCTGCACAGTTTCCTCCCCTAAGTTTCCATAGTGGCCGCGGCCACCTCCTCCAAGGTGGTGAGCCCCTGCTTTATCCTTTCCCTACCGTACGCCCTCAGAGTCAGCATCCCCTCCCTTACGGCCTGTTGCCTTATCGCCTCCTCGTCTATGGTCTCACCTGACTCCAATATTATCCTCCGTATCGCCTTGGTGAAGGGCATCACCTCAAATATGGCCACCCTCCCCTTGTAACCTCCCTTACACTTGTCGCATCCCACGGCCTCGTAGAATACGGTGTTCTCTATCTCTTCGTCGGTGAATCCCAGCTTCTTCGGTATCGATGGATCAAGGTTCTTTATAGGGCGCTTGCAGTAAGGACAGAGGGTCCTCACTAACCTCTGAGCCACCACTAAGTTTATGGCGTTCGCTATAAGGAAGGGTTCCACCCCCATCTTATATAGCCTCGATACCACGCTCGGTGCATCGTTGGTGTGGAGGGTGGAGAACGTCAGGTGGCCAGTGTTGGCAAGCTTTATGGCTGTCTGTGCGGTCTCAAGGTCCCTCATCTCTCCCACAAGGACTATGTCCGGATCGTGGCGGAGGATGGCCCTGACCGCCGCTTCGAACCCCAGCTTCTCAGGGTTTATCTTTATCTGTCTCGCCCCCTCTATTATATACTCAACGGGGTCCTCGACCGTGAGCACGTTCACGGAGGGATTCATCACCTGGTACAGGGCTGCGACTATCGTCGTGCTCTTCCCACTTCCCGTGGGACCCGTGAGGATAACCATACCCTGAGGTTTATGGATGGCGTCCATGAAATCTTCCTTCGCCTTCCCGAAGAGGCCAAGTTTATTCAGATCCTTTATGACCTTGCGGTCATCTAAGACCCTTATAACTATGCTCTCCAGTTTTCTCTCAAACTCCTTGCCCACTATGGGAAGTATGGATACCCTGAAACGGATGAGGTGTCCGTCTATCCTCCTCTGGATGAAGCCGTCCTGGGCTCTCTCCCTTTCGAACCTATCCACGTTGACCGCCCTGTCCTTGACCACGGCAGCTATGGCCTCCGGCCTCGCCCCTTCCTGAACGTACCAGAGGTGGAGTTTCCCATCCTCCCTGAAGTAGAACTCCGTCCTGTTGCCCTCCTTAGGGATTATGTGTACGTCGCTCGCTCCCCTGCGCACGGCTTCGACGAGGCATCCCTCCACCAGGTTTCCGAGGAGGCTCCGGTTTATCTCGGCATCTAAGGCCTCCTCGTCTATCTCCGCAGGTTCCTCTTCCACCACCTCCATCTGTTGACTCACTTCCTCTATGAGCTCTAAGAACTCGTTCTTGGGTGGGACCACCTTCTCTATCACCTTCTCCAGAAGGTCCCACGGGGCGTAGAAGACCTCATAGCGCCTGTAGCCTAAGCGCAGGGCCATATCCGCTACGGCCTGATCCGTAGGATCGGCCGCAACTATCTTAAGCAGTTCCCTTTCATGACCGTCGTGCTCAAAGGGCAGGATCTTCTTCGAAAGGAACATCTCCTTTTGTGGTTCCGGAAGCTGCTCTAAGGATTCCCGGATGAAGGAGATTTGCTCCTCCGAAAGGGAGTTCAGGTCCAGCTTCGCCTCCCTAAAGCCGTAGAACTCAGCTATCGCCTGGTAGACCAGATGGCGGTCCACCCCGAGCTCCTCCACGAGGATATCCCCCAGCTTGCGGTAGCTTCCTCCTTGGACCCTTTGTCTCTCTCTTCTTTGGATCTCTAAGGCTTTCTTTAGGGTAGCCTCGTCTATTATTCCCTTTTGTATGAAGAACTCCCCTATGCGCATAGCCCTCGCCATCTTCAGAACCCCGTCATCGTAGGAATCTTGATGGTGGCGATCTCGGAGGAGACGAGGGTGAGGCCTATCATGACTACCATTATGAACATAGATATCATAATGTTGACGAAGTCTATCACGCCCTTCATGCGATATGTGGTCTCCTTCTCGTAGTACTCCGCCAACTGTAAGGCAGCCTGTTTGAGGGTCCCAGTCTCGGCCCCCGAACGGAACCTTGAGATGGCGCTCTCGGGGAAGACGCCCGTGGCCTGCAGGCTCTCAACTATTCCCTTCCCGTCCCTTATCATCATCGGAAGAGCTACCGTCTTTATCTTATACTCTATGAACCTGTTTCGGCAGGCCTCGGCAGCTACCCTTATGGCTTCCATGCTTTCCCCCGACCCTCCGTAAAGCGTATGGAAGACCCTTGAGAATATCTCTATGCTGGTCTTGTGGAAGAGAGGGCCCACCACAGGGATGCGTATTAGGTTCCTGTCAAGCCATAGCCTTCCCTTGGGAGAACGGACGACCTGGAAGGCCACAACCCCTAAGAGTACCATAGCTCCCACCATCCAGAGGATGTTGTGCTGGAGGAAATCGCTGAGCCTGAGGGTGGCGCTCGTAAGGGGTGGCAGTGGGATATTGAACTTTGTGAACATCTTGGCAGTAGCAGGGAATATATAGGCAACGTAGTAAACTATCGCCACGAACAACAGGAATACAATTACAAGGGGCATAACTAAGGAACTCATAAGGTCCTTCTTGAACTGTTGATCCCTCTCCAAAAATTTCGCCGTGCTCTCGTATATCTCCGCCATATTTCCACTCTTCGATGCCACCCCCAACATATAAGCGGTGAACCTTCCCAGGGAGCCCTCGTGCTTTCCGAAGACCTCCCTCCCGTCCTTGCCCTCCCTGAGGTCCTGAAGGATGTCTTTTAGGATCATGCGGAGGCTCTTGCTCTGTATGTCGCTGGAGAGGAGCTGGAGCGCCTCATCGTATGGGAACTTCTCCCTGAGAAGGTCCGCGGAGAGCCTTATGAACATAGTCACATCCTTGGAGGAGGGCTTGGGGGTCCAGTCCAGAAGTTTCTTTCTGACCCATATAACGTTATAGCCCATCCTGCGTAGGGCAGCCTCGACCTCGTCCTTCGAGAAGGCCCTCTGTTCGCCACGTATCGGCCTCTTCTCCGTTCCCTTGCGGACCTTATAGAGGAAGGTGACCCTAGGTTGGAGCTGGGTTACCTTGATGCCCTTCTCGGCCTCTATCTCCCTTAAGCGTCTTTTGGCCTCCCTCCTGTTCTTGGCGAACAGGACCCCCCGCACGAGCTTTCCCGAGGGGCTCACCCCCTGATATCTGAACTCCGGCATAGCTCCTCAGTCGCTCACCACGGGGTCGGAGGTGGAATCCGGATATACGGTCAACCGGACGGTCACTGGGGTTCCATCCCCGTCCTCCTTGCCCACCACTGTCACTACAAAGCTGTTCGTAGCTCGGTCGGATAT
>DTYS01000315.1 GCA_012961755.1 Candidatus Latescibacterota bacterium | reverse complement strand
GCTCCTTTTGGGCATCGGGGTGGGAGGAGCGCTCGCCATCTCGGGCGTCGTCCTTCAGGGGATGTTCAGGAATCCCCTCGTTGAACCTTACACTTTGGGGATATCTGGGGGAGCGGCCCTTGGGGTATCCCTGAACGTGGCCTTCAGGATGTACAGGGACGTGGGCACGGTCTCCATCCCTTTAAGCGGCTTCTTAGGAGCGATGGGTATGGTGCTGCTGATCTACCTCCTGAGCACGAGGGGTGGGCAGATGGGCCTCCAGAGGCTCCTGCTTACGGGCGTGATGATAAGCTTTATATGTTCCTCGGCGATCATGCTCATAATGGCGGTATCGAGGGCCGAGGACCTCCACGGGATAATATTTTGGATGATGGGCTCGCTCGAGGAGCCTCACGGGTGGCTCATGAAGCTCGTGCTCGTCACATCGCTCTGCGGGCTTTTGACCTCGTATCTGTTCGCGATCGACCTGAACGCCCTCTCCATCGGGGAGGAGGAGGCCGCACATCTCGGGGTGAAGGTGGAGAGGGCCAAGAGGATGCTCTTCATCCTGGCCTCCCTCCTTACGGGCTTCAGCGTGAGTGCGGCAGGGATCATAGGTTTCGTGGGGCTCGTGGTCCACATTTCGTGAGGATGTTCGTGGGAGGAGACCACAGGATACTGCTCTTAACCTCTTACCTTGCGGGGAGCACCTTCCTCGTGCTCTGCGACACCTTAGCGAGGACCGTAATAGCCCCTTTGGAGCTTCCCATAGGGGTGATAACGGGGATCGTCGGTGGGAGCCTGTTCGTATACGCCCTGAGCAAGAGGACTTATGAGTTCTGAGGTACTGAAAGTAGATAATCTCACCTGCGGGTACGGCGGTAGGCCCGTGCTGAAGGGCCTAAACTTTTCCCTCGAGCACGGAGAACTCCTGGGGGTGATAGGTCCCAACGGCTCCGGTAAGACCACCCTCGTCAGGGCCCTCACGAAGATATTGGAGCCTATGGACGGAAGGATATTACTGGAAGGGAAGGACATAAGGGAGATGGACCTTCCGGAGCTGGCCCGTAGGGTAGCCGTCGTCTCCCAGAACACGGAGGTGGGTTCCTGGATGAGGACGGAGGAGTTCGTACTATTAGGCAGGGTGCCGCACAGAAGGAGGTTCCAACTTCTGGAGACGAAGCACGACGAGGAGGTTGCCGAAAGGGCGATGGCCCTCACCGGAACCTCGGAACTTAGGGGGAGGTTGCTTAAAGAACTCAGCGGTGGGGAGAGGCAGCTCATATCCATAGCTAAGGCCCTATGCCAGGAGCCGAAGCTCCTGCTCCTGGACGAGCCGACAGCACACTTGGACATAGCCCATCAGCTCAGGGTCCTGGACCTACTCAGGAAGCTGAACCGGGAAGGGCTCACCGTCCTGGCCGTCTTCCACGACCTGAACCTTGCAGGCGAGTACTGCGACAGGATCCTGCTGCTTAAGGACGGAAGGCGGGGGAAGATAGGCCCTCCTGAGGAGGTCCTCAACTCGGATGTGATAGGGGACGCCTACGGCGTGAGGGTGGTGGTGGGCAGGAACCCTGCTTCATCCAAGCCGTGCGTCTTCCCCGTCCCCACGGCATAGTTGCGAAAGCGAAGCGGGGATGGTATATTTTTAGAGGACCTTCTCGGGCAGATCCAGGGGGTGGGAAAGTTGAAGTGCGTTCCTGGCCAGCGTATTCGCTTGTTACCAGAGGGTGAGGTCGCCGAAATTTACCGCTTTGAGAAGAGCGCCGAACGGTTTGTGGTGGGGTTGATCCTTGAGCTGTGAGCGTGACACAGGTGGACCTTCTGCCTCAGGTGCGGTTCCTCCTGGAGGACGACCCGGGTCTCGGCAAGAACCTCTACCCGTTGCGCAAG
>DTYS01000314.1 GCA_012961755.1 Candidatus Latescibacterota bacterium | reverse complement strand
TCGGTCATCTTGGAGAAGTCGTACTTGTCCACGAGCCTCCTGAACCAGCGCACTGCATCGTCGTACCTTCCGAGCGCGAGGTGGCTTTCGGCTATCTGGAACGTGGCCCTGTCTAGCTTAATGTCGTCGTGAGATATTTCCAGGAGCTTCCTGAAGGTAGCTATGCATTCTTCATACTTGCCCATGTAATGGTAGGCCCAGCCCATGTCGTATATTGCTGCCTCCTCGTAATCGCTCCCGGGGAACCTTCGAAGGAGCTCCTCCACGTCAGCCACGGCCTCAGGATAGTTCCCCATCTGGAAGTCAGCCCTAACTATCTGATATTGGGCCATCACCCTCACTTCGTAGGGGGCCTTCGGGTCGTCCACTATCCTGCCGTAGTGGCCCTTCGCCTCGTCGAAGGCCCTCCGGGCTTCCTTCCTCCTCCTTCCGGCCAGAGATGTGTCCCCTTCGGCGAGGGCGTTCTCGGAGCGTTCGAGGAGGGTCCTGCCGACGTTCCTGTAGCTGTTGCCAAGCTGGTATGTGGCAGCCACGCGTATGGGGAGGACCAATTCCTCTATCCTCACCTCTATGCGGTCCACGTTGAGGAGTGGATAGTTGGGCATCTCCTCTATTTCTTTGAATATCTTGACGCAGTTCTCGTGGTCGTTCGCAGCGTAGTACCTCTGACCGAGGGCGAACCTGTCCTGTATCTGTTCCTCGGTGGGGAAGAAACTGGTGGTCACAAGGCCTAGGAGGAAGGCGGAGAGGACGAAGAGGTACCTGGTCATCTGACCTCCCTGGCTATCCTGAAGCCTACATATGGCCTCCTTTCGGTGCCCGGAAGGCTCCACCTGGCGGAACACCTCATCCTGGAAGCTGGGGAGTTATAACCTCCACCTCGCACCACCTTAGGAGGGATAGCATTCCACTCGGATCTCTTGAAGTCCCTCCTGCCGGGGCCAAGAGGGTCCTCCCCGGGGGAAGTGCGGTAATAGTCCGTCTTGTAGAAGTCGTTGCACCATTCCCAGACGTTCCCTCCCACGTCCGCGAGGGAGAACCTTCCCACGGTCCCGATCCTCCCCACGGGAAGGGGGCCCAATGGACCGGAGAACCTAAGCCTCTCCGCTGAGAAAGGACCCTCGTACTCTGAGCTATTTCCCCTTAACTTCTCCTCACCATCTCCCCAGGGATACTCCACATCCTCTCCACCACTTGCAGCATACTCCCACTGTGCCTCCGTGGGAAGGTGGAAGCCATCCTTGGAGGGGTCGAAGGAGACCTTGGTGGGGTCGACCTCGTAGCCGGACCTGAGGGTGTAGCACGGCTCAAAGCCCATGGCCTCGCTGAGCCAGTTGCAGTAAAGGACCGCATCTATCCAGGAGACGTTCACCACGGGATGGTCGGGATAGTCGTCGAAGTACCCCGGCACGGGATCCTCGGGCGGAGGGACCCCAGCGAGGCGGACGTAAAGTCCGTATTCACCGTTCGTGACCTCTGTGGCCCCTATCATGAAGGGGGAGAGATGCACCGTGTGGGCGGGCCTCTCGTCAAGGGGGCCGCCGTCCGAGCCCATGACGAAGCTTCCCCCTGGGACGAACTGCATGGACTTGAGGGGGTAAAACTTCCCCACTTCTTCCGTGCCGGTGGTGGAGACCCCCCTCTCGGGGGAACAACTGAGAGTGTAGAGCGAAGCTAGTAGGAAGATTGGGTACGGTCTCATATCAGTACCCGAAGTACGCTTCCACAAAGAAGGTTCTCTCCTTTACGGTCCTGCCCCCTATCCTGAGGGTCTTGAACTGCACCCCGAGCTCGGTGGTGAGCTTCCAACCCCAGTAGTCGGTGTCGGTCCTTAGGAAGGCAACTGTGGTCCACCTGTCGAAGTCACCGTCCGAGCTGCTCCTATGGACGACGGGGAGGAACGGTAGGCCCTCCTGTCCCATGTGAAATCCAGTCCTATCGGTGAGCTTAAGGACCCCTTCGAGTACGCTCCCTAGGGTATACCACCTGATCCCTTCAGGATACCCTTCATCAAGTCTATAGAGATGCTTTACCTTGGCGGATATCGAGAGACGTTCCATCAACTTCCTCGTGTACCCCACCCTATTGGAAAGGCAGAGGCGGACGAGGGTGCTACGGGCCTGAGAGGTGCCGTCGGGGAAGTCCGCAGGATGTTGTCGGTTCACCTTGACCTGGTTCCTTAGCCTGACCTCGAGGCCCTCGGAGGGGGAGGGCCTCGCGTCGAGGTAGAGGGTGACCACGGTGGAGTTCCTCATAAGCATGGGGTCAGGATCCGGGGGAACGAGGTCCAGGAGCTTGTAGGTCTTGGGTTCGAGCTGTTGGACGACGTTCTGGTTAGCCCATATGTCGTCGGTGACCTTCCAGATGTAGCTCGGGTCGGGTATCGAGTCCTCAACCCTTTTTACGTCCCCCATAAGGTCCACGCCTCCGAGGCCCTCCCTCCTGTACCTGAGGGAGAACCTGAGGTAGGTGGCCCTGCTCTCGCCTCCGTCTGCAGTCATCTTCGTCCTGTAGTGGCCGACTGCGAGCTTGTCTACGAGGGGGAGGAAGTGGGGGAGGTCGAGGAAGAAGTGGAAGCCCCTCTCCCCTCTCCTATACGGGTAGTCGGGCTCGTCGTCGTTCTCGGTGAGGTCGGGGAGGTCGTTGTTGTTCCAGTCAACATCATATATGAACTCCGGAGGGTCGCTCCAATAGAAGAGGAAGGGTTCCTGCCAGTCCGGCACGCTGTTCCTGTTCTGGTCGGTGTCCGGGACGTTGTCGCCGTTCTCGTCCAGGCCCGGGAAAACCCCGGCATCGTTTATCTCGCTGAGGCCGGTGTCGCTCGGATGCTCGTCGGGCCACTGGTCGCCGTCGTCGTTGTCGTCGAAAAGGTAGAACTCCTGAGTTATGTCGGTGTTGGGTGGGGAGACGGGGACACCGGTGAAGAACACGGCCCCTCCCCTCCTGGCGTCGTAGTTCCCGCTGTAGTCGGGAGGTATGTTGAAGGCCTCCCATCCGAGGACCGGTCTGAACCTCGTGGGAAGGAAGGGGGCTTCCCAGGACGCCGTGAGGAAGTAGGCTGGGACGAACTTAGAGGTTCTCCTTCCCTCCCTGACAGGGAACTTAAAGTCCTGGTAGTTCATGGCGAACTCTCCGTCGAGCTTGAGGCCCGCAAAGTCCAGGTCCACGTCCACGCTCGCTATGCTCTGGGCTGTAGGCATGCCGTACCTGAACTTGACGACCTTAGGGGATAGGTCCCTGGGGGCGCCGTCCGCCCTCACCACGGTGTAGGCGGGGTCCTCCTCGGGGAACTTGAAGTCCATGGGATACCTGAGGGAATGCGTCCCGGAGAGGTATGCGAACTCGTACCTCACGGCTGAGGGCTTAGAGGGCCAACGGTGGAGCTTGACCCTCCGTTTCCCGGCCTTGTCGGTGTAGTGGTGCTCGTGGACCTGGCGCACCTGGATCCTGTAGTCCCCTCCGACCACTGCCACGAAGGTGGCACCCCTGGGCCTGAAGCCGGGAATGGAAGTTATGAACCTGAACTCTATCCTCTCGTCGCCCACAGCCTCGTACCTGCCTCCCGTCCACCTTCCGGAGGCGAAGGGGGAGAGGGAGGGCTCGAGCTCCACCCCTTCACCTGTGAGTTCGGGATCTCCTGTAAGGACCGCCCTCCTTCCGCCTTCGTAAGTTCCCTCGAGGAGCACGGAGACCTTGTAGGCGACGGCTGGGGAGGAGGGGTCGTCCGGGGAGTCGTCCACTATCCTGACCGTTATCTCCTTGGGGGGGAGCATGTCGTAGGAGAGGTCGCCGTGTACAACGCTCCCCCTCCTGGAAGTGGCGTCTGAGATATGCTGGTTCACGAAGGTAGTGCCGAGCCTTATGGCACCTCCTATCGTGCTCTGCCAGTGCCCTCCCCAGAGTATCACGGGGGACCTTTCGTTCCTGCCCATGGTGAGGTAGGAGAACTTCCTCCTGTCCCCGCATCCCCTGGTGTATATGAACGTGGCCTTGTTCTTGGGGCCGCTGACGTCGAATCGGACCCCGGCGTACCTGGTTATGTTCAGGGTGAGGGGGGAGAACCTCGTCTGAAGGCCCTCTGCGAGCATTCCCTGGTTGAGGTCCGGGTTTGCGAAGAGGACCGCGAGGGAGTAGCTGGTGCCCATGTAAGAGTCCCTTACCACGGAGTACTTAAAAGCGGCGCCAAGCTCGTAATATGCGGCGAACGGGACCCCGTCCACCCTGCTCAGGCCGGGCCTTTGTTCATCCACGGATATGGAGACCCTGCCGTTGAGGAGGTAGTGTCCGAGGCGGTCGTACCTTGCGACGTCCCTTCCGAAGACCGGGTACGGCTGGTACGGGTCGAGGGCGAAGTTCCTGTACTTGACCGGCCAGCCGAAGTTGAGGAACTCCCTTTCGACCTCGGTCCTGGCTCCCATCTGAGCTGAGGCCGTACAGAGGAGGGACGATATGAGCAGGACGATGCCCATCCTCACTCGGGGCCGAACACGAAGTCAGCGAAGAATGCGCTGAACTTCACGTCCTCGTGGGGGGAGAGCCTGTGGTATCTCCTGTTCCTCCACCTCACCCCCACGCTTCCTGCGACGTTGTAACCTTCGTGGGCTCCCCTCACCGTTACCTGGAGGACGGAGACGTCCTCCCTGAAGCTTTCGCCACGGTCAACCTGGTCTGCGAAGCGGGCGCTGAGGGGGGGGATGAGGAAACCGTACTGCCCGAACTCGAGGCTCGTCTTCGAGGTGAGGGAGTACGAAAGGAGGAGGCTTGGGGCGAGTAGGTACCAGCGTGCCTCCCTTCCCAAGGACAGGCTGTCGGCCACAGAGGAGTAGCTCCCCTCGTCCCAGTCGGCGAGGAGGAACCTGAGCCTGAGTTCCGCCTTCAACCTCCTGGTGAGGTTCCTGGTGTAGGAGGCCCTCAAGGCAGAGGAGAGGTTCTTCAGAGTCCTACGGTCCTGTATCCTCCTCTCAAGCCTATCCCTGAGGGCCCTCCTCCTGTTGAGCAGATACTTTACGGTCCCCTTCAGGTTCAGGCCCTCGAAAGGGGACCAGGAGAACCTTAGGAAGCCGGTGTTCACGAAGGAATCTCTCATGGGGAGGAAGTCCGGGGGAGGGGGGTTGTTGGCGGTATTCCACCTTAAGGAAACATCGGGGTCCATGGTGAGCACAGTGCGATATACGTCGTCCGGAATGTCGTCCTTCACGAGCTTCAGCTCGTCCTTAAAGGAAAAGCTCCACTTACCGAAGTCCCTTCCAAACCCGAACCTCAGGTATGCACCCTTACTTATGCCTCCTCCGGCTATCTCCTCGATCCTGTAGCATCCGAACCTGACCTCGGCCCAGTACGGCAAGGGCCCGAGGTCGTAGAAGAAGTGGAAGCCCACCTGGTCCCTTCTATACGGGTAGTCGGGCTCGTCGTCGTTCTCCATGTAATCGGGGATGAAGTTGTTGTTGAAGTCGGTGCCGTAGGAGAACTCTGGGGGGTCGACTCCGAATCCTAAGAAGGGCTCCTTCCAGTCTTCTATTGCGTTCCTGTTCCTGTCGTAGTCGAGGATCAGGTCGCCGTCCATGTCCAGACCAGGATATACCCCTGCATCGGGCCTTCTCCCAGGCATGGAGGGCTCCTTGAATGCCCCTGCTGGCACGTACATCCAGTCCCATCCCTTGAACACGTCGTCCGGCCAGTTATCATGGTCATCGTTGTCGTCGTAGAAAGGGTACTCCTGGGTGAGGGCCTCTACTCCGAGGCTATCCCCCGCCCTCACGTCCCCTGCAACGTCCGTGAAGAGTACTATACCTCCCCTCCTGCTGTCGTACCACCCTCCGTACGTGGGGTCCACCCTGAAGACCTCCCCGCCGAACCTCCCGAACCTGCCGAGGTTGAACACTGCGGTCAGGTAGCCTGCATAAGCGGACCTCCTGTTCCTCACGCCAGGTTCGGTGGGGAACTTAAAATCCTGAGGGTTGTATACCAGCTCAGCATCGAGGTTGAGCTCTTCGAAGTGGAGGTGGAGGTTGGCACCGTAGAAACTTTGGGCGGTTGGGATGGAGTGGTGGAAGCGGACGGTCCTCGGACGGGAGTTTACGTGGGGATTGCCCTCGACCCTCATTATGGTATAGAAAGGCTCGGGGTCGAAGGGGGTGTCCTTGAAGTAAAGCCCGTGGAGAGGAGCAGGGGCAGGGCTCGGCCAGGACCTCTCCACTACCTCCTTGGAACCAGGGACCTGGAAGTCATGTACCTGCCTTACCCCTATCCTATAGTCGCCTGAGACCACAAGGACAACCTCTGCTTCCTTCAGGATTAGGTCGGGGGGCATCTCGAAGAGGACGTCCACGGCCTCCCCTTCCCCCTGTGCTTCCCACCTCCCGGAGGTCCTCCTCCCGACCACCGATGGCTTCAGAACTGGGCTGTACCTGACACCAGGACCTGCGAGGGAGGGAGAGCTTGCCAGTTTAACCACTCTGCCGGATGGATCGGTCCCGACGATGATTATGTCAGCCCTGTAGAGGGCTGCACCAGGCAGGTCCCTCGGAGAGTCGTCGGTCATCCTCACCTTTATGAGCTTCGGGGACCTAAGTTCGGGATAGGGCACGTCTCCCCTAAAGAGGGACTCCTTACTGGACTTAACGTTGGACTGAAGCTGCCTGAAGAAACAGAGGCCGATGTCGAAAGTGTCGAAACGGCGGACGTAGTTAGCACCGACCATTATCACAGGGGACATCTCCATCCTGCCCTGCTGGGAGCCGTAGAAGTCGGAGAACCTGCTGTAGCCCCTAAACCCTCCCCTGGAAAGGAGGAAGGTGAAGTCGGTAGCATGAGAGCCGTAGTCCACCCTGAGCCCGGAGAAGGCGAGCTGGTAGAGGACGAGGGGGGTGAAGGTGGTTATCATGTTCCTGCCCAGAGAGAAACTTATGGCTCTCCCACCGTAGGCCTGCCTGACCACGCTGAGCCCACCGAAGAGGACCGCCTCCTCCATGGTCCTACTCGTGGAAGGAGTGCGGTTCACCTGAAGTCCTGCGGAGAGCTTCTCATCTATGTACTTGTCCCTAACCTCGTCCCATCTAAACCCAAATGGACCGTAACCTATAAAGTTACCCAAACGGTCGTAGACCGCATGCTTCCCCCCGAAGGCAGGGTAAAGCTCGTACCTCTCGCCCGCATAGCTCCGGTAGGGTTGCCATCCCCTCATCATTAAGTAAGGGTCCTCAGGAGGCCTTGCAAACGAGACCCCAGCCCAAAGTAGGACAGACAGGCTCAGTTCGATGTTGTAACGAGGGTCGTAGGTGAACCTCATGACCTTAGATCTCTCCCATCAAGTCCATGAATATTCCGAAAGTATCGCTAT
>DTYS01000313.1 GCA_012961755.1 Candidatus Latescibacterota bacterium | reverse complement strand
CCCTTAAGGCCAGGCCTGGTACACAGGTTGGACAAGGACACGTCGGGAGTTATGGTCGTGGCGAAGACCGAGGGGGCCCACAGGACCCTCTCGAAGGGGTGGAAGGAGGGAGGGGTGTTCAAGAGGTATCTGGCCGTGGTCTGGGGAAGGCTTCCCGAGCGCAGAGGCTCGGTGGAGGCTCCCATAGCCAGGCATCCGAGGGACAGGAAGAGGATGGCGGTGGTGGAGGGGGGAAGGCCCGCAAGGACCGACTACGAGGTCCTGGAGGAGTCCAGGTTCCTGAGCCTGCTGGCCGTCTACCCTAAGACGGGGAGGACCCATCAGATAAGGGTACACATGTCCCACATAGGCCATCCCGTCTTCGGGGACCCGAAATATGGAGGGAGGACCAGGAGGCTCGGGGGGTTACCTCCCGGGGAAAGGAAGAGGGCCGAGGAGCTCCTTCGTCTCGTCCCACGCCAGGCCCTACACTCGGAGGTCCTCGGCTTCGTGCATCCTGCTACAGGAGGATATATGGAATTTAGGGCCGAGCCTCCCGGGGACATGAGTAAGCTCTTAGAGGAGCTGGGATGGGGTACCTGAGGGACCTCCTTTTGGTGGTCTGCGCCCTCCTCCTGCAGTCTACCTTCGGGCAGAAGCTGAGGATAGGATGGGTCGTCCCGGACTTCGTAGTGCTCTCCGTCCTCTGTGGAGCGCTCTCTAAGGGGGAGGTATGGGGGACGGTCCTGGGTTTCCTCGGAGGATTCTTCCTCGACATTTACTCCCCCGACCTCTTCGGTCTGAACGCCTTTTCACTTTCGATCGTCGGATTCGTGGGAGGAAGGGGGAGGGGAAGGGTGGGGACAGAATACATCCTCGTGCAGGCTGGTGCCTGCTTAGTGGCGGTCCTCCTGCACGACGGTATATATTTCTTCTTTCTGGAAAAGGGGGACATGCTCGGTTGGCTTTCTCGAATGTTGGTCGAGGCATTGCCCACGGCCCTCTATACTGCCGCCGTAGGTGTGGGAATATTGACCGTGAGGTCCCTGGCCTCAGGGAGGAAGCTCATATATGCCTGAAGATAGGATGAGGAGGAAAGTTCTTGTGGGGGGAATGCTGGGGGCGCTTGCCCTGCTCTGGTTCCGTACCTTCTCCCTCCAGATAGTACATGGGGACTACTACAGGAGGCTTTCGGAGGAGAACAGGGTCAGGGTAGAGCTGATAGAGGCCTTAAGGGGGCCGATATTGGACAGGAACGGCGAGGTGCTAGTGGAGAACAGGCCATCCTACACGGTGGCGGTCGTACCCTCCCCCTGGCTGGACTCCACCTTAGCCCTTCTGAGCAAGCTTACGGGCGTTAGGGCGGAGGAGATAAAAAGGAGGGCCTTGGTCCAGAGAAGGTGGCCCTGCCAACCCGTTAAGGTGAAGCGGGACCTTCCGTTCTCTGTGTTGGCCTCCGTAGAGGAGAGGAGGTACGAGCTTCCAGGGGTGATATATCAGATAGAGCCGAGGCGCTCCTATCCCTTCGGGGACTTGGCAGCACATGTCCTGGGCTACGTCGGGGAACCTACCCGCAGGGAGTTCGCGGGGCTCGCTAGGAAGGGTTACCTCTACGGGGAGCTCGTAGGGAGGAGCGGGGTGGAACTTTACTATGAACGACTTCTCCACGGGAGGCCCGGGGCCAGGTACGTCGAGGTCGACGCCTTCGGAAGGGAGGTAAGGGAGCTGTCCCACCGCGACCCAACCTCCGGAGCTAAGCTTTATCTTACTTTGGACGTACGGCTTCAGGAAGTTGCTGAGGAGGCGTTCGGGGACGGGAGGACGGGGGCGTTGGTAGCCCTGGACCCGAGGAACGGGGAGATATTGGCCATGGTGAGCAGGCCGAGCTTCAGCCCTAAGCTCCTAAGCGGGGTGCTGCCTGAGGACCTCTGGGAGAGGATAAGATCCGATACGACCTATCCCCTCCTCAACAGAGCGGTCCAGAGCTCCTACCCTCCTGGTTCCTCACTGAAGCCACTTACTGCCATCGTGGGGCTTGCCTCTGGGATAGATGATAGGGACTTCGTACCCTGTTACGGGTCATTCAGGTTCGGAGATAGGACCTTCAGGTGTTGGGGAAGACATGGAAGGTTGGACATAATAGGGGCCATAGCGCAATCCTGCGACGTATATTTCTACCAGATGGCGGAGAGGATGGATGTTGATACATGGGCCGAGTACGCTGGGGCCTTAGGCCTCGGCAGACCCACGGGGGTGGACCTACCTGGCGAGGTGGGAGGGCTCATACCTACTAAGGACTATTATGGGAAGGGTTGGACACAGGGACTTATGTTGAACCTGGCCATAGGACAGGGGGAGATACTGGTGACTCCCATACAGATGGCGTGTTACGTTGGGGCCATAGCCACCGGTCGCCTTGTCAGGCCGCATGTGCTCCTCAGGGTTGAGGAGCCGGACGGGAGGAACTTCTCTGTAGATCCCAAGGTTAAGGAAGTTCCCATCCCTCCAGATGTCCTCTCCGTCGTGAGGGAGGGGATGTTGGAGGTGGTGGAAGGAGAGAAGGGCACCGGCAGGTCGGCGAGGGTCCCTGGGGTGAAGGTGGCAGGAAAGACCGGAACCGCGCAAAATCCCCGCGGGAAGCATCATGCATGGTTCGTCGCTTTCGCCCCTTACGAGGACCCGACCATAGCCTTGGCCGTGGTCGTAGAACATGCAGGATGTGGGGGTACGGTGGCCGCCCCTATAGCCGGTAAGGTACTCTCCACCTATTTCTCCGAGATGATGGCCGAAGGAGGTACTCCGTGAGGGACACCGAGTGGGGAATACTTCTTCCCGTCCTTTCGCTGCTCGTCTTGGGAACCTTGGGCATTTATAGCGCCACGAGGGGAGTGGGGGCCTTAAGGCACACCTTCCCCCAGCATATCCTCTTTATATGCCTCGGACTCGGGATCATGGTCTCCGTCTCCCTGGTGCCTCCAAAGGTACTTTATTCCTTGGCATGTCCACTTTACCTTGTCTCCATCATCTCCCTCCTGGCCCTGTTGGTCCTCGGGACGCCCGTAAGGGGGACGGTTAGATGGTTCTCCTTAGGGAGCTTCCACGTACAGCCGTCCGAACCTGCCAAATTTTCCCTCATCTTGGCCCTTTCCAGGTTCTTGGGAGACAGGAGGACGGACCTTAGAAAGGTGAGATGGATAATTCCGCCGGTTTCTATGGCGATCCTGTTTTCCTTGCTCGTCCTCCTGGAGCCGGACTTTGGGACCACACTCTCGATAGCTTTCCTCCCAATTCCGATGCTTTGGTGGGCCGGGATATTACCGATGCACCTTTTTCTGCTTATGTCCCCAGTTCTCAATAGCTTATGTGTCCTCACATGGATCCTTACCGGGAAAGCCCTGCCCTGGGGTGCGTTCGTCTTGGTCCTGACGGTCGTCCTCCTACTGTACAGGCCCAGGTTCGTCCATCTCATCCTGTGGACCGCCTTGCATATAGGGATCGCAACTGCGGTACCTTCGCTTTGGGAGAGGTTGTACGACTATCAACGGAGGAGGATAATCGCCTTCCTCAACCCCAGCTCCGATCCCATGGGAGCGGGTTACCAGGTCCTGCAGTCCAAGGTAGCAATAGGTTCTGGAGGGTTTTGGGGGAAGGGGTTCATGAAGGGAACCCAGACAGGGCTCGCCTTCGTCCCGGCCCGACATACGGACTTCATATCGGCCGTAATAGGGGAGGAGCTGGGACTTTTCGGGATAAGCCTCGTCCTTGCCCTATTCGGGATGCTCATATGGAGGAGCATGAAACTGGCCGAAAGCGTGAGGAGCAAGTTCTTGAGCTTCTGCATCGTGGGAGCTGCTTCGCTGTGGACGTTTCAAGTGACGGTGAACATTGGGATGGCCCTAGGGGTTATGCCAGTCACGGGCCTCCCGCTGCCGTTCTTGAGCTACGGTGGTTCGTCCCTGCTGACCCACATGGCATTGGTGGGGTTGGTGCTCAACGCAGGGCTACATAGGTACGAATACTGACGGAAAGGGGAACGATGAAAGGACAAAACGTGTTGTTGGTGTATCCGGAACATCCGGATACCTTCTGGAGCTTCAAGCACGCTCTTAAGTTCGTCTCCAAGAAGGCTACCTTCCCACCGTTGGGCCTGCTGACGGTGGCGGCTATGCTCCCGAAGGATTGGGAGAAGAGATTGGTGGACATGAACGTAGGCCCATTACGGGACGAGGACCTTCGGTGGGCGGACTGGGTCTTCCTCAGCGCCATGGCGGTTCAGAGGAACTCGGTCGAGGAGGTGCTGAAGAGGTGTCGGGAGATGGGTGCCAAGACGGTGGCAGGCGGGCCGTTGTTTACGGAGGAGCCGGGGGAGTTCGACCAGGTAGACCACCTGGTGTTGGGCGAGGCCGAGTTCTCACTCCTCGAGGCGAATTCACTGGCCGCCGCCTGGCAGGTCCGGACGTCCGACGCCGGAGAGTGGCAATACCTTGACGGACTGCACTTCCCCGCGACATGTGCGATTCAAGCCGGCGACGAGTATGAACTCAAGTGGACCTTCCGTATCGAGGAAGGTGCGGAGCCGGTCGAGATCGTAACCGAAGATCTGACCGAGGTGTTTCATCTCAAGCTCAACGAACGTCAGCTCAACGGCTTCGAGCGGGCACGAATCTGGGATTGGCGCAATT
>DTYS01000312.1 GCA_012961755.1 Candidatus Latescibacterota bacterium | reverse complement strand
GAGGAGGACTTCATGGGATACTGGGAGATGAGGGGCTTCCCGAACGACGGGGAGGTGGGAAGTCCCCATCCCCCCTGGCCTCCTTAGGAGATGTTGAGGAGCATCCTGAATTCCACGTTGGGGTTGAGCCTTTTTCTGGCGTGCGGGGGTGAGGCCGAAGGTCCCTGGACCTACGAGGGGGGGTTCATATCCGTGCGCAACGCCACGAAGTACCCTGCTCGGGTCGTGGGCTGGTACGGCGAGGAGCAGATACCCGAGGTATGGATAGATCCAGGCCGCACCCGCCAGGTTACAGGAACCCTCCCCGGAGGGACGGAGGTCCACCTGAAGCTATATGTGGACCTTCCAGGGGACGTCATGCCGAGCACCGAGGCGGTGGTCACGGTGAACGGTAACATGACCGTAGTCATAACCAACGCGAGCAACGTCGTAGTGGAATACATGGTGACGGGAGGATGAATTCAAAAAAAGCTTTGACTTGGAGGTCGGGAAGGGTTATATTCTCTCTGCCGTGACTGACGAGCCAACGGGAAGGCTTTACGCCAGGTTCCTGAACTATCTGGCCGCCGAGCGGGGGTTCTCCGCCAATACCGTGGAGGCGTACGGGAGGGATGTGGCCAGGTATCTGGGGTTCCTGAGGGGAAGGGGGGTGGGTCCGGAGGAGGCGGGGCCGGAGGACGTGAGGGAGCTTCTGAACTGGCTGGGAAATTACGGCCTCGGCCCTGCGAGCCTGGCACGGAACCTCTCGGCGGTGAGGACTTTCCACCGCTTCCTCCTGGAGGAGGGCATCTGTGAGTCCGATCCCACCGAACTTGAGGTCCCACCGAGGGGGGCGAGGAAGCTGCCCCACGTCCTGAGCGTGGAGGAGGTGGAAAGGTTACTTTCCCAACCGGATACGAGTACCCCCTTGGGGATGAGGGACAAGGCCATGTTGGAGTTCATGTACGCTACAGGGGTGAGGGTCTCGGAGCTTCTGAACATGAGATTGGGGGACCTGCTCTGGGAGGTCGGGGTCGCCAGGGTCTCGGGGAAGGGGGGGAGGGAGAGGCTGGTTCCCGTAGGGGAGTTGGCCCTGGAAGCCCTGGGGGCCTACCTTAGGGAGGCGAGGCCCAAGATCGCCAAGCTCGGATCGGGGGACCTGATCTTCCTGAACGGGAGGGGAGGGAGGCTCTCCAGGATGGGTTTCTGGAAGATACTCAGGAACTACGCGCGCTCGGCCGGGATATCCAAGCCCGTAAGTCCACACATCCTGAGGCATTCGTTCGCCACCCACCTCCTGGAGGGGGGCGCGGACCTCAGGGCCGTCCAGGAGATGCTCGGACACAGGGACATATCCACTACGCAGATATACACCCACCTCGACAGGGAGTACCTGAGGGAGGTAATAAGGACCTTCCACCCGAGGGGGTGACGTCCGAGGGGAGGTATATATGGTTACCAAAGTGGCTGTCCAACTGATATCCTGGGGTGGGAGGGCGAAGAGCGACCTGAGGGGGGTGCTCGGGGAGGTCAGGGACGTGGGATACGCCGGGGTAGAGACCGGACTGGACGTCCTAAGAAGGGCCTCGGTGGAACCGGACGAGTTCGGGCTCCAGCTCGTGGGGGTGCACCTCGGAGGGGGGGAGATGGAGCTGGCGGAGGAGGCCATAGAGCTTTCGGGGAGGTTTGGAGTTAAGTTCTTGATATTCAGTGGAATAGGGAAAAGAACCGGCGATATAGAGGAGGACTACGGTAGGGGGGCGGAGTTTTTAAACGAGGTCGGGAGGCGGGCCAGGAGCCAGGGTCTTACGGTCCTCTACCACAACCACGCCCGCGAATTTGAGCAGGACGGGACCGGGATGAGGCTTCTGCTCAGGGAGACCGAACCCGAACTTGTAGGGTTGGCGGTGGACGTATGTTGGGTCTACCTGGGCAGGAGGGACCCTGCCGAGTTCCTCAGGGAGAACTTGGACAGGATCCAATATGTCCACTTCAAGGACTTCCGCCACCACACGTCCAACCCCTTCGCCGAGGTCGGAAGCGGGGTCTTAGATTTCCCAGGGATATGGGAGGTACTTAAGCCGAGGGGGCTGGAGTGGGTGTGCGTAGAGCAGGACAGGACCGACCTACCTCCCAAGCAGAGCGCGGGAAGGAGCCGGAGGTACATAAAGGAGAACCTCGGAATATAGGAGGGGAGATGGAAAAGGTGAAGGTAGGGATCGTAGGGTGCGGCTCCATAGGCACGTGGCACATAGAGAGGTTCCAAAGGGCCGGGGCCGAGGTCGCCGCGATCTGCGATACTGACGAGGGCAGGCTTGAGGAGGTCAAGGCAAGGTACAAGGTCCCGAGGGCGTACACCGACTACGAGGACCTTCTGGGAAGGAAGGAGCTGGATGCGGTGGTAGTGGCCCTCCCGAACTACCTCCACAGGCCCGTTACGATAGCGGCCTTCAGGGCGGGAAAGCACGTGCTATGCGAGAAGCCCGCGGCCTTAAGTTCCGAGGAGGCCGAGGAGATGCTCAGGGCCAGGGACGAGGCCGGGAAGGTCCTACTCTTGGGCCTTACCCAGAGGTTCAGGGATTCCTCACGGGTGCTGAAGGAACACATCTCGGCCGGCGAGCTCGGGGAGGTCTACTACGCGAAGTGTGGGTACCTCAGGAGGTCCGGGATACCGGGGATGGGGAGCTGGTTCACCAGGAAGGATAAGGCCGGGGCCGGACCCATATTCGACATAGGTGTGCACGCCTTAGATCTGGCCATGTGGCTTATGGGGGATTTCAGGGCCAAGGAGGTCATGGCCTCAAGCTACTCCAAGTTCGGCCCCCTGGGCAAGCGAGCCGGCGACTGGGGGTTCCCCGAGCCCGGAGGGCCGTTCGATGTGGAGGACCTCGCCTCCGCCCTCATAAGGATGGAAAGCGGAGCGACGGTCTTCCTGGAGGTTAGCTGGGCCGCGCACATAGGTGGGGCGCAGTTCTACGTTACACTTTTAGGCGACAGGGCGGGTGCGGATTGGGGATCCCTCACGATGTTCTGCGAGGAGATGGGGCGTCAGGTCGACAAGAAGCTGTACGCCGAAGCCAACGATCCTTACCTTGCCGAGGCCGTACATTTCCTGAGGTGCGTGAGGGGCGAGGAGGAGCCTATAACCAAGGACGAGGAGATATTGGGGGTGCAGAGGACCTTGGACGCCGTACTTCGTTCGGCCAAGTCAGGGGAGGTGGTGAGGCTCTGAGCGAGGCCGAGCGGATAGGGAGGTTCCTCATCAGGAAGGTCAACAGGCTCATATACAGGTATGGGCTCATAGAGGACGGGGACAGGATAGCTGTAGCAGTTTCCGGGGGCAAGGACAGTTTGGCCTTGGTCTCCCTCCTCAGGCTGAGGCAAAGGACGGCCCCGGAGCGGTACGAGATCTTGGCTATCCACGTCCACATGGACTTCCAGGAGGGGCCACTGGACAGGAGGAAAGTCGTCGAAGCTTGGTGCCGGAGGGAGGGGGTGGACCTTCGGATAGAGGAGGTCCCCTTGGAGGGGAAGGTGGACTGCTTCAGGTGCACATGGAACAGGAGGAAAGTCCTGTTTACGACGGCGGACAGGCTGGGGTTTCGTAAGGTAGCCCTGGGGCATCATTCGGACGACCTCCTACACACCGCCCTCCTGAACCTCTTCGTCCATGGAAGGCTCGGGACTATGCCCCCTAAGAGGGAGATGTTCGGGGGGCGGATAACCTTGATCCGTCCTCTGGCCTTGCTCTCGAAGGCGGAGCTGGCCAGGTTCGCCCACGCCTCGGGAGCCGAGGACGGAGCCTTCTGTCCGTACGAGAGCCCATATAGGGCCTGGGTCAGGAAACTTTGGGACGAGGTGGAGCGGGTCCACCCACAGGCAAGGGACAACCTTCTCAGGCTCTTAGAGGAGATAAGGTGGGGTGATGATGAAAACCATCCGGAAGGCGAGCCATAAGGCGGCGCGGGCATAAGGGAGGAACCTATGATGTTGAACCGGGGAGCATCCCTGTTCAGGAGGTACGAGGGCAACCCCATACTCACCCCGAGGAACTGGCCCTACCCTGCCAACTCCGTATTCAACCCCGGGGCTGCGCAGGTGGACGGGGAGGCGCTGCTGCTGGTTAGGGTGGAGGATATGAGGGGATTCTCGCACCTTACGGTGGCGAGGAGCTGGGACGGTAGGACGAACTGGGTGGTGGACCCAGAGCCGACCTTGGAGCCGGAGCCGAACATAAGGGAGGAGCAGTGGGGTCTGGAGGACCCGAGGATAGTGTTCTTGGAGGACGAGGGCAAGTACGCTGTGACCTACGTTTCCTTCTCCCAGGGGGGACCCCTCATATCCTTGGCCCTGACCGAGGACTTCAGGAGGTTCGAACGTAGGGGACCCTTACTTCCTCCTGAGGACAAGGATGCCTCCCTCTTCCCCAAGAGGTTCGGGGGACGCTTCGCCCTCATACATAGGCCGATAATAAGGGGGGAGGCCCACATATGGATCTCGTTCTCCCCGGACCTCAAATACTGGGGGGAGCACAGGGTTCTGCTTCCCGTGAGGGCCGGCTGGTGGGACTGTCACAAGGTCGGCCTCGGCCCACAACCTATGGAGACCTCCGAGGGATGGCTCGTAATATACCACGGCGTCAGGAGGACGGCGTCGGGTAACCTTTACCGCCTCGGCCTCGCCCTCTTGGACCTGGAGGATCCGTGTAAGGTCATAAGGCGCAGCCAGGAGTGGGTGTTCAGTCCCAAAGAGGCCTACGAACTCATAGGCGACGTTCCGGGGGTGGTGTTCTCCTGCGGGACCATCGTGGACGAAGAGACGAACGAGCTCAGGATGTACTACGGTGCTGCGGACACGTCTGTGGCCTTGGCGGTAGCCGATATGGACGAAGTTATAGACTATATAACGCATTGTTAAAGGAGGAAACATGCGTAATATGGAATTTAAGCCTCTATGTGTCTCTTTCATAGCGACATATCCACCCCGTCAGTGCGGGATAGCTACTTTCACCTACGACCTCGCCAGCACGGTGGCCAGGCTTCAGGGCGAGGAGATAGGTCACGGCGACAGGGTCCAAATTGTAGCCTTAAACAACATCCCACAGGGATACCCCTACGGCGATGAGGTGAGGTTCGAAATACACGCCCAAAAGCGCATGGACTACCGAAAGGCTGCCGACTTCCTGAACTACTCCGAGATAGATGTCGTGAGCCTCCAGCACGAATTCGGTATATTTGGGGGGGAGAAGGTAGAGGGTGAACATATCTTGGGGGAGTACATCCTGAGCCTCCTTTCCAACCTGAAGAAGCCCGTGGTCACCACCTTACATACGGTGATCAGTGAGCCTTCCACGGGCCAGAAGGAGGTCCTCCAGGCGGTATGTGGATATTCGACGTTGGTTGTGGCCCAGTCCAGGAAGGCCGTGGAGCTCCTGGAGGAGGTGTACGACGTCTCGAGGCAGAAGGTGGTGATGATACACCACGGAGCTCCGGATGTCCCCTTCCTGGACCCAGCCTATTATAAGGATCAGTTCCACGCCGAAGGGAGGAAGCTCGTGCTGACCTTCGGCCTGCTCAGTCCTAACAAGGGGATAGAGGTGGCCATAGAGGCGATGGCCGAGGTCGTCAAGGAGGTGCCCGATGTGCTCTACATAGTCTTAGGGGCCACGCACCCGGAGGTCCGAAGGAAATATGGAGAATCGTATAGGATCTCCTTAGAACGGATGGTGGAGGAACTTGGGCTCGAGGAGCATGTGGCCTTCTACAATCGCTTCATCACCTCCGATGAGCTTATAAGGGCCCTGGTCTCGGCGGACGTTTACATAACCCCGTACCTGAGTAAGGAACAGATAGTGTCCGGCACCTTGGCCTACGCGGTGGCCTGCGGCAAGGCGATAATATCAACGCCTTACTGGCACGCCGAGGAGCTGTTGGGGGACGGCAGGGGGAAGCTGGTGCCGTTCGGAGATTCGGAGGCGCTCGCGGAGGAACTGATAAAGCTTCTGAAGGACGAGGAGGAGAGGCTCAAACTTCGCAAGAAGGTGTACCAATTCGGCAGGAAGATGGTGTGGAGGGAGGTGGCGGGGACGTACATAGAGGTGTTCCGAAGGGCCTTCGAAGAATATGGCACCCTGAGGCCGAGGGCCCGCAGGAGCATGGCACGGAGGCCCTCCCTCCTTGAGGTGGACCTCAGGCACTTCAGCACCCTGACCGACGACACCGGAATCCTACAACATTCCATCTTCTCCGTACCCGACAGGTACTACGGGTACACCACCGACGACAACGCAAGGGCGGCCATAGTGGCGGTCACACATTGGCGCCTCTTCAAGGAGGAGGAGGTCGTCCCCCTCCTCAAGACCTTCCTGTCCTTCCTCCGCTACGCCCTGGACGAGGAGACCGGCAGGATGCGTAACTTCCTCTCCTTCGACAGGAGGTGGTTGGACGAGGAAGGTTCTGAGGACTGCCACGGAAGGTCCATCTGGGCCTTGGGCTCTGTGGTGGCGCATCCTCCTGACGAGACCATATTGGGATTTGCCACCAACCTCTTCAACATGGCACTGCCCGCCTGCGAGGGGTTCAAATACCCGAGGGGTTGGGCCTACTCCGTCCTTGGGATACTCAGCTACCTGAGGAGGTTCGGGGGGGACAGGGATGCAAAGGAGACTTGTATCGGGCTCGCTGAGAGGTTGTTGGACATGTTCAGGAGGAATTCCTCGGAAGGCTGGCCCTGGTGCGAGGACGTGCTGACGTATGCCAACGCCCGCCTTCCTCAGGCCTTGATAGGCGCGGGGAGGGCGTTCGGGATTGAGGACATGTTGGAGCAGGGCCTTCGTTCCCTCAAGTGGCTTCTGGAGCTACAGACGGCCGAAGGGGGACATATATCGGTCATAGGCAACCAGGGATGGTTCCCCAAGGGGGGTGAGAAGGCGAGGTTTGACCAGCAGCCGATAGAACTTGCCGGCCTGACGGACGCATGTTACGAGGCGTACCTCGCCACCGGGGAGAGGAGATGGCTTGGGGAGATAGCCAGGTGCTTCGATTGGTTCCTGGGAAGGAACGACCTCCACGAGGCACTCTACGACTTCCGCACGGGAGGGTGCAAGGACGGCCTGCGGCCCGCCGGGGCCAACCAGAACCAAGGTGCTGAGTCCACCCTTTCGTGGCTTATGGTGTTGCTCAGGATGCACGAGATAGCTAAGGAGGAGGACATATACCGCGGCATGGAGGGCATAGTTTAGTCGGACATTTTGGCATATTCCGTCCATGATGTAACCTGGCATATTTTGTGCTTAATTCAACGACAGGATGAGGAAGGACTATTACAAGATATTGGGAGTCTCCGAGCACGCATCCCAGGAGGAGATAAAGAAGGCCTACCGGAGGCTCGCCCGCCAGTATCACCCGGACGCCAACCCTGGAAACAGAGCCGCCGAG
>DTYS01000311.1 GCA_012961755.1 Candidatus Latescibacterota bacterium | reverse complement strand
GTAAGGAGGGTGCGGCCCTTCGGGGTGGACGTGAGCAGCGGGGTGGAAAAGGCTCCCGGGCTCAAGGACCCGGAGAAGGTGAGGGAGTTCATAAAGGCGGTAGCCTCGGCTATTCCACCGTGACCTTGACGATACGGCAGGTCCTGAGGAGCTTGAGCACCTCGCCCGGGTCGGCGGGCCTTCCGTCCACAGTGATCTTCCTCACGGAGATCCGCCTTAGGCCCTTTCGGTCCGGAAGGAAGGCCCGTAGGGCCTTCACGAATTCCTCCGAGGACATCCTGTACTCCCCAGGGGGAACTTCTCCCCTGACCTCGCCGACCTCGGTCCCGTCCTTCCCGAGCCCCTGGACCCTCCAATAGTAGGTACGGCCCTCCTTCAAGGGGGGGGCAGCCTTGGGATAGAAGAGGACAGCTCGGTGGGAGGTGGAGGTCCATATAGGTTCGGACAGGTCGGGGTTGGGGGACAGGATGAACCTGTATAGGACAGCTCCGGGTATGGGGTCCCATGCAAAGGCTACCTCCCGAACTTCGGTAGGGGTGGCGGTGTAAAATGTGGCCATCTCGCTCGGCAGGCCCACGTCCGGCCTCACGGTCCACCTGTACATCTTCCCGGGTTCCAGCTCCTCCGCGACGAAGCTCGTGGTGCTCATCTTCTCGGAGAGGACCCGTCTCCCCTCCCCGTCCAGGACCTCGAGGGTGTAAACCTCGGCTCCCTCTAAGGGACGCCATACGAACCTTACCGGAAGCTCGGCGACGATGTTTATGGGAGATATGAGTCCTACGGCCTTGAGCTCGGGCTCCGGGGCGGAGAAGGACGCCTCGCCGTGTGCCCCCACGGGCCTTCCCCCGTAGAGAGCATATAACCTCCAGGAGTAGACCTTCCCAGGTTCTAAGGCCGGCCTGTCCTTCGGATAGTCCAACTGTGAGCCGTGGACGTCCTCCTCCCAGAGCACCTCGCCCTCGTAGGACAGCACGACCCTGTAAGCCTCGATTCCCCCGTACTGGGTCCACACGAAGGTGGGTCTGAGGGAGGAGGACCTAACTACGGGCTGGAGGGGAAGGAGGGGAGGTGTACGGAACTGTTCCGGTTCGGTGAAGTCCCCCATAGGGCGGCCGTAGGCGTCCACGACCTGGACCCGCCAGTAGTATATCGTGCCGGGCCAGAGTGGAGGGCCGTCGTAGGAATACGAGCCTCCGGTTATGTCTTCGGCACGGTGGTACACCTCCGCGAAGTCCGGTTCCCTGGATACCTCGATCCTGTAGGAGAGCTGTGCTCCCATGACCCTTGCCTCGCTCCACACGAACTGGGGGGACGGAGTGGAAGCCTCGACCCCACCCGCCGGGGATACGGGCCTCGGGGGACCGAACGCTACCGAGAACCTGAAGGCCTGGCTTCGTCCCTCGTTCTCCCCCACGTACCTGCCCTGCTCGTCCACGGCCTGTACGTACCAGGCATAGCTCATACCGGGCCTAAGGGGCTCTATGGCCCTACCCTCGTCGAAGTTCAAAGAATGTGTCCCCGGACTTCCACCCTCCTCGGGGAGGGTCACCTCTTCCTCGAATATCGGGTCCCTCGCGAGCGCCTCTTCTAAGGATAGGGGTTCTCCCGTATCGTCGAACATCCTGTATATCCTCAGAGTGTACCTTATCCTCAGGGGCTCCTCCCTGCTCAACACCCCCCTCACCCTACACCCCTTCCACTGGAAGGTGGGGAACAGGCCGACCGAACCTCCGTCGGGGGGGCTGAGCAGGACCGGCGCCGAGGGACTGAGGATGTATACCCGTTCGGTTGTCTCCTTCAAGGACCTGCCTTCATCCTCGTCCCATACTTCGAAATGTAAGGTATAAGTGTCCTCTGGAAGCCTCTGAAACCTCCTAACCTCCCTCTCGAAGTCCTCGTTGTACTCCTCCCAGTAGTCGGTCGAAAAATCTCTGTTGCACTTGACAGTGGTGCCAACGTCCAACCGGAAGGTCGGGCTCCTGCCCCTGACCACTTCCCCCCACCTTCCGGCCGAAAGGACGAAGTGGACGCTGGCCCTTTCGACGAGGGAGTCGGAATGTATGTACAGACACCAGAGCCTCGGGTTGTTGTCCCAGTCCTCGATGGTAAACGAGGCGGTCCTGAGCATCTCGTAGTCCACGCTCACATGCAACAGGACCTTTCCATCAGCTCCCGTGGCGGACAGAATTAGAAGGAAAGATAGGAGCTTCACATCCCTCACCCCTTCCGTATCGGAACGGCGAATGCAACTAACCTTTTCTTACCCAATTGCTTAAGATAGTTAGTGAGGGAGACCTCGGCCTCCTTAGGGTTGAGCTTATACCTCTTCCTCAGGAATTCTATTAGGTCCCGAACGGTGTGGTCCCCGTCGCAGAGCTCCCATATCCGGGAGCCCACCTCGTCCAAGCTTATGCGGCGCCTTTTGGGGATGTAGAAGAGTTTGGAGAGGAGCTTGGCCCTCCAATCCTTCTTGAGCTCCAAAGTTATCACCACCTCCCCGTTATCGTCCAGCTCCCATCTGACCTGGGAATTGCGAACCGGACGGGACCTGAGCATCGCTTCCCGGCTTATGCGGGCCTTGGTGGCACGAGACATCCTTCGTGACCTCCTCCGCCAAAAGGTCGTCCTTCTCCTTGGAATTTGCTATCACCGCCCAGAGCGTGTTGGTATCGTCGCAGCGCCAGATGCATCCCCTCAGGAACAGTGAGCGTCTCACCCTGTCGAAGGTCGGGAAGAAGGGCCTCTTCCAAAGCTTCTTGGGAGGAGCGAAGACCCTCAGGCCCGGATGGCCCAGGAAGGATGTGCCCTCGAATGAGGGCTTCTCAAAGTCCCTCAGGAACTTGTCGAAGAAATCCAGGAACCAATCCTTGAGGGTCCTACTCCTGAGCATTATGTCGGCGAGGCTCAACCTATCCACCGTGACTGTCCTGTCAGCCTCCTTAAAGGTGAGCCTTATATGTCCCGTGCGAAGGCTGTAATCCTCCAGCTTGAAGCCCTCCGGAACCATCAGGACCATCCCGTATATACCCCAGAGCCTCCTGCCGTCGGTGGGATGGTCCTCCAGGTTCGAGAAGACCCTTCCTGCGTACCTCCCTATGTCCTCGCTGCCCCTGGCGAAGACCCTCACCAGCCCTATCCTTCCACAGGTCCTGCACCTCCATGCGAGGTTGTAAGCCCTCGCCTCCCCCCTCCACACGAAGACCTCCCAATCTTTGTCGGGGAGGCTTCCTTCGGGGATGAGCTGGACCCTCCTCCTGACCTCTACGCGGGCTCCCGACTTGGACGCCCTCTTGGTCAACTTCTCCACGTACCTATCCACCAAGGCCGTAACACCTGGGGCCCTTCCCTCCAGGTCCCTCCACTCCGCCTCCACCCTCACCACCTCCCCGTCGTCGAGCCTCACCGAGCCAGAGCGGGCGTCCCCGGTTATCTTGCCGAGGTTCCATTCCTCGGGGACCGGGAACGAGAGCCCCTGCCACCCGAACCATGTCCACTTCATGCTGATCAGAATATCAACACTGACACCGACTTCTGTATTAGGGCTATCGCTATCGCGGCCATACCTGTGAGGGCCATGCCGCATGCGAACCCCACGGCTAAGACGGCGGCGTACAGCCTCCACTGCTGTTTCCCGTACTTCTTCCAGAAGTAGTACCTCGCAAGGAGGGCTCCTATTATCTCGGTCGCGAACCAATGCGGGATGCTTGTCAGGCTCCTCACGTACCCAAATATGAGGAGTATGGGAAGCCCCAAGAGCGAGAGGACTATGTAGCTCCCTAAAGCTATCAATAACCCAGCTCCTATCACCCTGGGCTTTATGGCCTGGAAGAGCCAAGGTTCGTCGATGGACGTTTGCTTCCATGGGCTGGTGAAAGTTGGGTCGAGGTCTATCTCGTAGTAGTACCGTATCTGATGTCCCTCGGGGCTCCGGGTCATCCTTATCTTGAGCTCCGGTATGGCCGTCCTTACTACCACCCCATCTTCGGGCCCTATGAGCTCCACCTTGAGGTCCGGGAGCACCCGCACCTCCTCCTTGAGCTTCGGCAGGGTCTTCAACCTCTCGGGCACGTCCCCTTTGTCCTCAAAGTCCGTAAACAGGGCCCTCACCTCGGACCAGGGTCCTACGACATCGTCCAACTCCAAGGCCTTCTCTATGGCCTCCCTGTCGAGCCTTCCTGCGACGAACGACTCCCTCCCCTCAGGGGAGAGCTTGCCCTCCTCTATCAGGGCGTCCGCGAGCCTGTCCATGTCCACGGCCCTCACCCTCCAGTACCACCAAGACCTGTCCGTGAGGTTGGCCGGCTGCCAGGCTACCGTGTTCCCCCTGACCTTAAGTTCGGCCCTGAAGGTCCCCGTTATCCACAAGCACTGCTGGTACGCCCTCAGCCTCCAGAAGAGCTGGGCGTAGGGGTAGGAGGCCGAAGGTATGGGGGCGAGCTTCCATATGTACGACCAATATAGGAGGCTGGTGAAAAGGGTTATGGGAACCATAAACGCTTCGGCCTTTATGAGGCTGGTGAACTTGGTCCCGGTAAGCTCCGTGACCCTGAACTTCTGGACGGTGACGCCGTAGTTCGCTATGGGTATCGGCACGAACCATATATCCACGCCCCTGTATCCACTCAGGATTATGGTCGCCTCCCTGACGTAGGGTATGGAGACCGTCTGTCCTACCGTGGCCCAGAGCATAGCGTTTATGTAAGACTGGATGGGGGTATATATGAAGCCGAAGAAGAGGAAGAACCAGGCGAACCTGGAGAAGTCCGGAAGTAGGGCCTTCGCTATCCCGAGTATGGCGAAGGTCGAGAGCACATAGAGCCCCAAGGCCATCCATACGGGGAAGTCCCCACGGCCCGGGGGCGGTTTCGAAGCCCTCAACCTGAGCTTGGCACCCCGCCTGAAGAGGGTGGAGAAGACCTGGTAGAATCCTATGAGGGCTATAGCCAAGGTTATCCCTATCCCAAAGCTCATCCAGAAGTCCACCCTGGTGACGAAGAAGGTTTCTATGACCCCCATCCCCTGCCTCCAGTGCGGTAGGAGGCCGGCCTTGTATAGGATGGGGCTGGCTACGGTATGCACGACCACGCCCAAGAAGGTCCCCACTATGGCCCAGAACGGGAGCACCAATCCGTTGAATATGGTACCCAGGTGGGCAGTGAAACCTATCGGTGTAGCCGGGACGAAGCTGCTCGTGATCCGGGTGAGGTCTATCCAAGGGATAGGGATAAGCTGGAGGGGCTTGGTTAGCACCACTCCCGTGACCGCCGGAAGGCCGACGTATATCGTCCCGAAGGCGAGGCCTATCATGGCCCCTATGCTGAACCACCTCCACCTCCACGTTTCCTGGCCGGTCGTGCTCTCGGCCAGGGCTATGGCCCCCTGGGCCGTGATGGGGGCGAAGGGAAACGGAAGCCTCTGGACGTCGGAAGTCAGCCTGAAGAGGGCGTACCCCATGGTGAACCAGGAGATCCTGGATATGAGCATACCCGCTACGAGCAGGAAGATGGGAGCCAGCCAGTCCCTGTGGAAGAAGGTCCGGTTTATTATGGCGGGGGAATCGGGCTGTGGGGCCACCCAATACGGTATGAGCTTGGTTATCCCGAACTGCCTGGCTGCCGGGGACTGGACCAGGTACTGGTTCCACATAAGGCCCTCGAATGCCCCAGTGTCCGCGGCTATCAGGGCCCCTGCTACGTACCATAGGACGTAAACTTCCTGTTTCTTCAGGGTCGTGAACGACCTTTTGGCTATCTCGGCGAAAAGTATTATGGTCACCCACTCTGCCGCAGCCCCTATGCTACCACCTATCATCAGCTTGAGGTATATGTTCCCCGGGATCATTATGAACGCTACGAAGAGCACCCCCAAGAAGGCCTTGAGGGTGAACCCGTCTTCGAACTCCGAAGGAACTTCCATCAGGCCCCTGTACTCCTCAAGCTCCTGGTAGGACTTCTCCCTTCTCCTTCCGAGCAATGCTCCCCCTTGGTTATCTCGGTTGCCCTCGAGTCCGTCCCCTTCCGAAGACTTTCCAAAATATATGCCCTTTACTGCCGCCTTGTCAAGCTTTTTGACCCTTAAACTGGGTTGCCCGAGGAAGGCAAAGGAGTTATATTTAGATAAGGACGGGTTTAAAAAGGAGGCCACGATGCCAGATTTAGCTTTGAACCCTCCGTTCCGTATAAGGCCCGTGACATCAGGACCGAAACACCACTTCTTCGGGTACTACGACAAGTCCCCCTGGGACTCCAGGGGAAGGTACATGCTCGGGATGGAGGTGGACTTCGTGGGCCGTCCCCCCGCTCCCGAGGACAAGGTGGTCATAGGACTCATAGAACTGAATGAGAGGGCCCAGTGGAACCCCGTAGCCGAGACAAAGGCCTGGTGTTGGCAGCAGGGCTGCATGCTCCAGTGGATGCCCTCGGCTCCGGACAGGGAGATAATCTACAACGACAGGGAGGAAGGAAGGTTCGTGTCCAGGGTGCTGGACGTCCACGCCGGAAGGTCCCGCACCCTCCCCCTTCCTGTGTACGCCCTGAGCCCGGACGGGAGCTACGCCCTCACCTTAAACTTCTCCAGGGTCGCCCGTACGAGGCCGGGGTACGGATATGTGGGCGTTCCGGACCCTCACGAGGGCGAGCCCGCCCCCGAGGGGGACGGGATATGGTGGATGGACCTGAGGACGGGAGAACACAAGCTCATAATCTCGCTTGCAGAGGTAGCTTCCTTCGGAAGCGACCCTACTATGGACGACACCGAACACTGGTTCAACCACATCCAGGTCAACACCGACGGGACGAGGTTCCTATTCCTCCACAGGTGGAGGAAGCCGGATGGGGGCTGGTGGACCAGGATGTTCACGGCCTACCCCGACGGCTCGGGGCTTTACTGCGTGGCGGACCACGGGATGGTCTCCCACTTCGACTGGAGGGACCCGAGCCACATCCTCGCCTGGGCCACCCAGAGGGACGTTGGGGACAGGTTCTTCCTGTTCGAGGACCTGACCGGAAGGAAGGAGGTCGTGGGGGAGGGCGTACTTACCCAGGACGGACACTGCTCCTACTCCCCGGACAGGAGGTGGATCCTCACCGACACGTACCCCGACAGCGATTCCATGAGGCACCTGTTGCTCTTCAGGCCCGAGGACGGGAGGTCCTTAGAGGTGGGGAAGTTCTTCTCCCCTCCCGAGTTTAAGGGGGAGATGAGGTGCGATCTGCATCCCAGGTGGAACAGGGACGGGAGGGAAGTCTGTATAGACTCTGCTCACGAGGGCCACAGGCAGATGTATGTGGTGGAGGTCGGGGAGGCAGTATGTTACTCGAGGGATGTCCGGAGGGGAACATGAAAGTAACCGACGAACTGGACCGCATAGCTGACGAGATAACCGAATCCTACGATAGATACAGCAGGACGGCCCACTTGGACGAGCGGCCCCTGCCTTCGCGGGAAACGGTGTTAAAGGTCCTGAGGGACCTCCTGAGGCTCCTCTTTCCCGGATACATGGGCAAGGGACCGCCCTCCAGGAGGACCGTCAAGTTCTTCGTGAGGGCCCTAGTAGATTCCATATACGTCGGGCTCTCAGAGGAGGCCGAGAAGGCCCTGATGTACCAAGGGGACAGGTCTCCGGAGGAGTGCAGGAGCATAGCACAGGAGAGCGTGCTGCGCCTCTTAAGGAAGATACCCGAGCTCAGGCGGCTCCTCTGGCTCGACGTGCAGGCAGCCTACGACGGCGACCCTGCGGCCAAGAGTCACGAGGAGGTCATGCTGAGCTACCCCTGCATAACCGCCATAGCCACCTATCGCGTTGCCCACGAACTGTACGAGAGCGGGATACCCCTCATACCCAGGATGATGACCGAATGGGCCCACAGCCAGACCGGAATAGACATACACCCTGGGGCCGAGATAGGTGAGAGGTTCTTCATAGACCACGGTACAGGGGTCGTCATAGGTGAGACGACCACCATAGGGGACGACGTCAAGATGTACCAAGGCGTAACCCTCGGAGCCCTAAGCTTCCCCAAGGGTCCGGACGGGAAGGTGGTAAAGGGGGGAAAGAGGCACCCGGACATAGAGGACGGGGTTACGATATACGCCGAGGCGACCATATTGGGGGGGGAGACGAGGATAGGGAAGGGTTCGGTGATAGGTGGGAACGTGTGGCTCACTTCCTCGGTACCCCCAGGTACCAAGGTTACCGTTACGCCGAAGCTTGAGTTCAGCGAGAGCCAGGAGAAAACAGGGGGGAAGAGATGAAGGTCGTCATAATAGGGGGAGCAGGGAGGGTGGGATCGAACACGGCCTATGCCCTCCAGCTCGGAGGAGTGGTCGAGGAGGTAGGGCTCGTAGATGTGGCTGAGGACGCCGCTAAGGGGGAGGCGCTGGACCTCATGCACGGTTCCGCCTTCGTAGCTTCCCAGAGGTTCTACGCGGGAGGCTATGAACTCGTCCCCCTGGCCGACGTAGTCGTCATCACCGCGGGGCTCAGGAGAAGGCCGGACGAAAGCAGGCTCGCCCTCATAAACAGGAACGTGGCGCTCTTCAGGGAGATATTGGGTAAGGCCAAGGAGGCGGGCTGGAAGGAAGGGGCGGTGCTTCTG
>DTYS01000310.1 GCA_012961755.1 Candidatus Latescibacterota bacterium | reverse complement strand
CAGAAGCCTCTTACGAGTCCGTCAAGGAGGCAGTAGGAAGGCAGAACGGCATCTTCCTCGGCCGACCGATGGAGGAGAGGCTCAGGGAAAGGGGCATAAGCCTGGACGAACTCGTGGAGGCCGGGATGGAGATGTACGTTCCGGACCCTGAGGTAGGAGGTAAGAAAAAGGTGGGCTCCCGATTGAAGGAGGAGATGGCGAGGGCCCTGAAGGATGTGAACGTGGCCTCCCTCATCCTGGCGGGGATGAAGCTGGAGGACGATGGGGACTCCGTTCCGGGTTTAAGGGGGGAGTACAGGAACGACCCTGTCCAGCTCATAGCGGACGAAATTCTGGGAATACAGATAGCCACATACATAGCAGGAAGCAGGGCCCTGTTCGAGTTCGAGAGGATCGATAGGAGGAAACCCGGGATACTCGGAAAGCTCCCTCCCTTCCTGGACGATGTCCTGGGGGGACTCATAGCGGGCTGTCTGGTGAAGGTGTGCTCCAAGTAGGATCTGTGCCTATGGGAAGGTTCCTTTCGCTCACGGTAGCAATGTGGCTTCTATCGTCCGGTAAGGCCTCCTGCGCCCAGCCGGAAAGGATAATATCCTTGGGACCTGCCCTCACGGAATCCCTCTTCCTTCTGGGCATGGGTGACAGGATCGTGGGGGTGACAGTATACTGCACGAGGCCACCTGAGGCCCGAAGCAAGGAGAAGGTCGGCACCGTCGTAGACGTAAACGTGGAGAAGATATTAAGCCTTAAACCCGATATGGTCCTAGCCACGTCGCTTACGAACATCAGGGATGTGAAGGAACTGAAGAAGTTAGGAATAAACGTTGTGACATTTCCGAACCCAAGGGACTTCTTCCAACTGTGCCAGCAGTTCGTCAGGTTAGGGATGCTCGTAGGAAGGGAGGAAGAAGCCCAGGAGATAGTGGAAAGGGTCAGGGCAGGGGTGGATTCGGTCGTGGAGGCCCTGAAGGGTCTTCCCAAACCCAAGGTCTTCGTCCAGGTGGGAGCGAAGCCCCTCTTCACCATAACCAGGGATTCGTTCATCAACGATCTCATAGAGTTCGCTGGGGGGGTGAACATAGCCCAGGATGCGGAAACCGGGCTCTACAGCAGGGAGAAGGTCCTGGAGGCCGACCCGGACGTGATCATAATAGCGACCATGGGGATAGTCGGCGAGGACGAAAGGAGGACATGGCACAAGTATAGGCCCCTCAAAGCGGTGAAGTACGGTAGGATCTACGTGATGGACTCCTACGACCTCTGCAGTCCTACACCCATCACCTTCTTGGAGACCCTCAGGAAGCTGGCGAAGCTCCTACATCCCGAGATCGATAGAGCCCATGCCAATCCCAGGTAGTTCCCTTTTCGAGCACGGAGGGGAGCTCGAAAAGCTCCGTAGGTTCGGGGTGTCCCCCGATGCCATCGTGGACTTCAGCGTCAACGTAAACCCCCTCGGACCTCCTGAGGAGCTGCTTCGAGTTATAAGGGAGCGCTTGGGTGAGGTAGTGCGATATCCGGAACCCTATTCGGAAACTTTAGCTTCTAAGCTCTCGGCGAAGTTAGGGGTCCCCGAAGGAAGCGTCGTGGTCTCGGGGGGCTCGAACCAAATGATATATGCCGTATGTAGGGCCCTGAGACCTGAAAGGGTCCTCGTGCTCCAGCCGACGTTTTCGGAGTACAGGAAGGCTGCGACGATTCAGATGGCTTATGTCCAGGACTTCCCGTTGGATCCGGAGGGTGGATTCTCCGTACCTTCGGAAGAACTCTTCGGAGCTTTGAGGTCCTCGGACCTGGTCTTCATATGTAACCCCAACAACCCCACTGGGAACCTCTTAGAGAGGGAGTTCCTGCTCGATGCCGTAAGGGATTTGCCGGACGTCGTCTTTGTGGTGGACGAAGCTTTCTCCGATTTCTCGGACTTCCCAGCCTCCGTCCTCGGAGATGCCCCCCGGTTCGGGAACCTTATAGTCCTGAGGTCGTTCACCAAGCTCTTTTCGGTTCCCGGTCTCAGGTTGGGGTACTCCGTGTCGAGCGAAGGCTTAGCTTCAGCCCTGAGGGAACAGGTGGAGCCGTGGTCCGTGAACAGGCTCGCACAGGTGGCAGGAGAGGTCGTAATAGAGCTCGATGGGTTCGTAGAGGAGAGCAGGAGGTTCGTGAGGAGGGAGAGGGACTACCTGTTCTCCTCCATCTCCGAGATAAGGGGCCTTTCGCCTTTTCCATCCCAAGCCAACTTCCTGCTGGTGTGGTGCCCGACGATGGATGCTTCGTCCCTCCAGGCGAGACTTCTGGAGGAGGGGATATTTATAAGGAATTGCTCAAACTTCGTCGGGTTGGACGAGCACTTCTTCAGGGTGGCCGTGAGGAAGAGGGAGGAGAACGAAAAGCTCATCTCTGCCCTAAAGGAGGTTATCCCCTGATGGGAGCGAGGTCACTTATGGTCCAGGGTACGGGTTCCTATGTGGGAAAGAGCCTGATGGTCACAGCCCTTTGCAGGATATTCAATCAGGATGGTTTTAGGGTCGCCCCTTTCAAGGCTCAAAATATGTCCCTCAATTCCTGCGCCACCCCGGACGGAAGGGAGATAGGGAGGGCCCAGGCCGTCCAGGCGGAGGCCTGCGGCATAGCTCCGACGTCCGATATGAACCCTATACTCCTCAAGCCTACGGGCGATGCCGGATGCCAGGTAGTATTAAATGGAAGGCCGTATACGACCCTCTCAGCGGAAAAGTACTACGCCCTAAGGGAAGTCTTCTGGAAGGCAGCCTGCGAATCCTTAGGAAGGTTGAAGGAGACTTACGACATCGTGGTGATCGAGGGGGCCGGAAGCCCTGCCGAGGTGAACCTAAGGGATAAGGATATAGTGAACATGAGGATGGCCAAATACGCCGGAGCGCCCGTGCTCCTGGTCGGGGACATAGACAGGGGAGGGGTGTTCGCGTGGATAGTTGGGACCCTGGAACTTCTCCCCGAGGACGAGAGGGAGCTTATAAGGGGCATCCTGATAAACAAGTTCAGGGGGGACATTTCCCTCCTGAGGCCGGGGCTCAGGTTCCTGGAGGAAAGGACGGGGAGGCCGGTCGTGGGTGTGATACCGTACATAAACGATCTAAGGGTGCAGGAGGAGGATTCGGTCGCGTTGGACGGGTTCAGGGTGGGAAGGGAGGCGGAGGTGAAGGTCGCCGTCGTCAGGCTTCCGAGGATCTCCAACTTTACAGACTTCGATCCCCTTATATCCGAAAGGGATGTATCCCTCAGGTACATCAAATCTCCGGAGGAACTGAAGGATGCTGACATAATTGTGATCCCCGGGACTAAGGGCACCATATACGACCTGCTCTTCCTGAGGGAAACTGGACTTGCAGAAAGGATAATCGAAGAGAGGGGAAGGGGAGCGATGGTCGTAGGGATATGCGGAGGGTTCCAGATATTGGGGAAGAGGATATTGGACCCGTACGGTGTGGAATCGGAGCTTAGGACGGCCTATGGTCTGGGACTTCTGGACGTCGTGACCGTATTCGCTGAGAATAAGGCCACATATCGTGCGAAGGCGAAGGTTATAAAGGGGACGCCCTACTTAGAGGAGGGGGAAGTCCTTGAGGGCTACGAGATACACATGGGTCAGACGGAAGCGGAGGATTACATGTTCGAGCTTACGAGGGAATCGGGAGGGAAAACTTACGACGGCGTAGCTTCCGAGGACGGTATGGTCTTCGGCACGTACCTCCACGGAATATTTGAGAACAACGCCTTCAGGAGGAGGCTCCTGAACTTCGTGAGGAAGAAGAAGGGCTTCCCCGAGCTTCCTCCCAGCAACGTGGACCCGATCTCGGAGAGACAGGGGGAATACGACAGGATAGCGGATGTGGTCAGGGGCAACATCGACATGGACTTCATATATGGGCTGCTGGGCGTATAGCATCCGACGGGAGGAGAAATGAAGAGGGGATTGATACAGGTCTACACTGGCGACGGGAAGGGCAAGACCACAGCCAGCGTAGGTTTGGCAGTAAGGTGCGTCGGACACGGGCTCAAGGTGTGTTTCATAACCTTCCACAAGGACCCGGAAAGTTGGGGATACGGGGAGTTGGATGTCCTAAGGAGGCTCGGGGTCGACGTCGTTACGTTCGCAGGAGGACATCCGAGCTTCGACGAGGTCGGCCGCGAAGAACTGAGAGGGGAGTGTCTCAGAGGGTTAGAGTTCGCGAGGGAAGCTATGGGAAGGTACGATGTGGTGATACTGGACGAGATAAACATATCCCTGAGGGATGGCTTCCTGAAGGAGGATGAGGTGGTATCCCTGCTCGGGGAGAAGCCAGAGGGGACGGAGCTCGTGCTCACCGGGAGGGGGGCTACGAGGAGGATAATAGATATGGCGGACCTCGTGAGCGAGGTGAGGAACGTAAAACATCCCCATTATAAAGGGATACCCGCGAGGAGGGGGATTGAATTCTAAGCTCGTACGCTGGGCGCTCTCGGCGTCCGTCTTGTTCGGAGCTCTGATGGTGGCAGGGACCCTATCCCTCTGCGTGGGTTCGGTAGGGATCCCCCTTAAAAGGCTCCTTTCCCTTCCCTTCGAGGGCAGGGGCTCGGTGGAGTACTCCATATTGTTCGACGTACGCCTCCCCAGGCTCCTTTTGGGCATCGGGGTGGGAGGAGCGCTCGCCATCTCGGGCGTCGTCCTTCAGGGGATGTTCAGGAATCCCCTCGTTGAACCT
>DTYS01000309.1 GCA_012961755.1 Candidatus Latescibacterota bacterium | reverse complement strand
AGCTCATAGGTGCGCTCGAGGGGGGAGGGAGCCTGGAGGACGTGGACGGGATAGCCTTCAGGGAGGGGGGAGGGATAAGGAGGACCCCTCCAAGGAAGTTTATAGAAGATTTAGACATATGTCCATTCCCGGCCTGGGACCTCCTTCCTGGATTCCCGGTGGCCTACAGGCCCCCTCCCTTCAAGGTGATGCGTCTGCCCGCTGTCTCCCTCGTGACCTCCAGGGGTTGCCCGTACGGATGCACGTTCTGCGACACCTCGGTCTTCGGGAGGAGGACGAGGGCCCACAGCGCTGACTACGTCCTGGAGATGGTCGGGGAGCTGTACAGGAGGTACGGGGTCAGGGAGGTGGTGTTCGAGGACGATACCTTCCTCCTCTCTAAGGATAGGGTGCTCAGGATCTGCGAGGGACTGCTCAGGAAGGGGATGAAGCTTTCATGGTCCTGCAACACCAGGGCGGACCTGGTGGACCGGGAGGTCCTGAGGGAGATGAAGAGGGCCGGGTGCTGGAGGATAAGTTTCGGGATAGAGAGCGGGGACCAGAGGACGTTGGACGCGGAGATGAAGGGGCTCAAGCTCGAGCAGGTGGAGAGGGCTGTGAGGCTGACGGTCGAGGCCGGGATCTCGGCCAAGGGCTTCTTCATGGTGGGGCATCCAGGCGAGACCGGGGATACATTAAAGAGGACTTTGGAATTCGCCAAGAAGTTGCCCCTCTCCGACATAACTGTGACTGCCCTAACCCCACTTCCGGGCAGCAGGCTCCACGGGTTGGCCCACAGGTACGGAAGGTTCGAGGACGACTGGGCTAAGATGAACCTCCTGGATGTGGTGTTCGTTCCCGAGGGGCTGACCGAGAGGAGGATCGTCAGGTTCAGGAGGAGGATGCTCAGGGAGTTCTACCTGCGGCCGAGGGTCGTAGGTTCCTACCTGCGCAGGCTCCTGAGGAACGTAGGGTTGCTGCCCGGGTTCCTGAGGGGCTTCGTAGCGTTCCTGAGGGCCGCGCTGTGAGGAGGCTCAAGAAGTTCCTGAGGTGCTCCTTAGGGCTCGTAAGTCCGATTCCCAGGGTGGTCCAGGTGGAGGTCACCGGCAGGTGCAACCTCTCCTGCAGGATGTGCCCTAGGGGGGTCATGGGGGTGCCGGAGAGGGACATGGAGTTCGAAGTCTTCGTGGAGGTGTTCTCGAAGGTCCCCCAGGCTGAGGAGGTGATACTGAGCGGATGGGGTAGCCCCTCCTACATCCCAAGTTCTACGCGATGGTGGCGTACCTGAACGAAAACCTACCGGAAGCTTCCGTGAGGTTTACCACGAACGGCCTGCTCCTGGACCTGGAGGTGCTCGAACATCGCTTGGAGAAGGTCACAGTATCCGTGGACGGGCCGCCCGGGCGGCCTTCAGGGGTCGGACATAGGAGCTCCGAATTAGCCTGGAGCAACTTGGAAGCGCTCCTGAGGGCACGAAGGGGGAAGCTTCCGAGGGTGCACATCCAGAGCGTGATACAAGGGCCAGTCGAAGAGCTCGTGCGTCTGGCCGGGAGTTTGGGGGTGGACGGGGTCACCTTTGTCAGGCTGGACACGAGGCACGATCCCGGCCTCGTAAGGCCCACGTGGGAGGAGGAGAGAAGGATCCTGAGGAGGGCCAAGGCGGTCGGGAAGGACGTGGGTGTGCAGGTCTTCTGCGCTAACGACCAGGGATGGGCGCTCAGGCTCGCGGGGCACCTGGACGGGCGCTGCCTCAGGACGGACGACTACATCTACGTGGACCTGGACGGGAACGTGACCCCGTGCTGCAACCTCAGGTGGTACGTGTGCGGGAACCTGGTGAGGGAGGACATCCGGGAGATATGGAGGGGAAGGAAGTTCCTGGAGTTCAGGAGGAACCAGAGGGCCATCTGCGACGGCTGTGATGCGCTGAAGTACAGGTACAGATGAAGGTGACCTTCCTGGAACCGCCGCCCTTGGGGCGGAGGACCCCGGAGAGGTTCGCCGGGTGCTCCTACGAACTTTACCACTTCCCGGACCTCGCTAACCTGTATCCCCTCGCCTACCTAAGGGAGCTGGGATGCGAGGTGAGGTACGTGGACGCCGTGCTGGAGGGGCTTTCTGAGGAGGCCTTCCTGGAGAGGGTGGAGCGGGACGACTCCCCTTATTACGTGATCCACTCAGTAGTCCTCTCGAAGGGGACGGACCTGCACTACATGCGGAAGATCAAGAAACTGAAGCCGAAGGCCAAGTTCATATTACACGGCCCGGAGCCGACCAGGGTTCCCGAGGAGTACCTGCTTCCCGAGTTCGGTCAGGACGTCGTCGTCCTCAGGGGGGAGGTGGAGGAGAGCTTGGCCGGGTACGTACTCCGAGGCCAGCTTTCCGGCGCTTCAGTGCTCAGGGACGGGGAGGTCCTCCACTGTCCACCCTCAGGGCCTGTCGACTTAAATTCCCTCCCCTTTCCCGGTAGGACCTTCGATGACCTCAGGCCCCACCTCGACCGCTACTTCAACCCGAAGTTCCGGGGAAGGCCGTGCACAGTGCTCATGGCCTCGAGGGGATGCTCGTTCAGGTGCAGGTTCTGCGTTCCGAACTCGATAAGCTTCGCAAGGGAGGTGGAGCACAGGAGGTACTTCGGCAGGAAGCCGGGGCCAGCGGTTGAGAGCAGCACAAGGGTTTTGGAGGAATTCAGGAGGGTGAAGGAGGAGGGGTTCAGGTCGGTCATGGTCGTCGACGACCAGTTCCTCTGGGGGAAGAGGAGGACCTTGGAGATATGCGACGGGATGAAGGGCATGGGGCTGGAATGGGGGTGTCTCAGCAGGGCGGACTTCCTGACCGATGAGGAGGTAGTAAGGGCCCTGGCAGAGGCCGGGTGCGTCTCGGTGGACATAGGTGCCGAAAGTTTGAACCAGAAGGTCCTGGACGACATAAGGAAGGACATGAAGGTGGAGGACGTGTTCAGGGCCGTGGAGCTCCTGAAGGGGTACGGGATCAGGCCGAAGCTCAACATAATGTTCGGGGCGTCCGAGGTGGAGACCGAGGAGGACATCGTAAGTACCGTAAGGGCCCTGAAGGAGATGGGGATAACGGAGGTCATGTTCTCCGTAGCTACCCCGCTCAAGGGGACGGAGTTCTACGAGTGGGCGGTCGAAAGGGGCCTGATATCGGGGGACCCAGAGGAAGTGGACCCCCTTAGGAAGAGCACCATAAGCTATCCCCACCTCTCCGGGAAGGACCTCGAAAGGCTCCTTAGATACGCGTACAGGAGCTTCTACCTCAGGCCGGGCGTCGTGGCGAGCCAGCTCAGGAGGGCCATCTCCAACCGAAGCCTGTTCAAGGGCTTCAGGACGATAGTGAGGTTGCTGTGAAGGTGTCGTTCGTGGTGCCGATGTACAACGCGAGGGATACAGTGGTCGAGACCTTAAGGTCCATATACGACCAGGGAGCGGAGGAGGTCGTAGTGGTGGACGACGGCTCCACGGACGGCTCCGCGGAGAAGGTGAGGGAGACCGGATTCCCGGTCAGGCTCATCTCCGGGCCGAACCGGGGTGAGGCATGCGCTCTAAACGAGGGGATAGCGCGCTGCACAGGGGAGTTCATAGCCATAGTGGAGGCGGACGTGGAGCTACTTCCTGGCTGGCTCTCCGCGCTCCTGGAGGAATTCGAGGACCCGGATGTCATGGGGGCGGGAGGATACCTGACGACGCCAGAGGACGACCCCTGGGTGGCCAGGCTGGCGGGGTACGAGGTGGAGATGAAGTTCGAGGGGAAGCAGAGGTACCCTCCGCACATAACCTCCGCGGCCGCTGTATACCGCAGGAGTGCCTTCGAGCTCTTCGGAGGCTTCGACGAGGGGCTCAGGAACGCGAGCCTGGATTCGGACTTCAACCTGAGGATCGTGAGGGGAGGGTACAAGCTCGCCTACAACCCTATGGCCAGGGCGAGGCATCACTACAAGCCCAGGTTCTTCGCATATCTCAAAAGGAACTACGCGTATGCGAGGTACAGGCCTTACGTTAAGGGGGACCTCTACCCAGCCGATAGGCACCTCAGGTACAACGTGGCCTTCTGCGGTACGGCGTGGGCATCCCTGGGCCTTGTGGCCTGGCATCCCTGGGTGCCCCTCCTACTCATCCCCGCGGCCGTGCTCCTTCAGGTCCCCAAGGCTTGGGGGATGTGGAGGCGGCACAGGGACCTGGCCGTCGTCCTCTATCCCCCTGTGGCCACGGTCAGGAACCTCGTAGCCTCCGTCGGGTACATCGTGGGCCTGATGGACCTCAAGCTTAGCAGTCTGACAGGGAGGTGATCGTAGTGAAATTGCTCGTTTTAGCCTTCTGGCTCTCTGTGAACCATGCCCAAGGTGCTGAGGAGCTCAGGCCCTTCGGGTACGATGTGATCCGTTCCATGGGGGAGGTATCCGAGGTCGGACCGGTCTCCCCCAGCTACCCGATAGGGCCCGGAGATGAGGTCTGTATAGAATCCTGGGGGGAGATATCCCTGAGCTACAAACTGAGCGTAAACGAGGAGGGGTTCATAACCCTACCCAACGTGGGCCGCATCTACCTGAACGGGGTCAAGTTCGGCGAGCTTAAGGACTTAATTGTACGAAGGTTGTCCATGGTCTACCAGGCAGCGCTGAGCAGGGACAAGCTCGAGACCGGGGCGACCTCGATAGACATGTACCTTGGGAAGATGAGGGGGATAAATGTGGTGGTGGCGGGGGAGGTGGAAAGGCCAGGTAGTTACTCCTTCCAGGCGTCGAGGGCTTCCGTGGTGAACGTCCTGGCAAAGGCGGGAGGGATCACCGAGCGGGGTTCCCTCAGGGCCGTAAGGATAGCCAAAGCTGACGGGACAAGCTACATCCTCGACCTGTACGACCTCATGCTCACGGGGGATGTGAAGGCGAAGGCTACCTTACTCGAGGACGGGGACGTGCTGTTCGTGCCACTCAAGCTGAAGGAGGTCACGATAGAAGGGGAGGTCAAGAGGCCCGCCATCTATGAGCTCAAGGAGGGGGAGGACCTTGAGGACCTCGTAAGGATCGCGGGAGGCTTCACCCCGAGGGCATATCCGAGCAGGATACAGGTCATAAGGTACGTCATCGACGAGGGGAAGAAGGTGCTCGATGTGGATATGACCAGGTCGAAGGGCTTCCAGCTCTCCGACGGGGATAGGGTTATAGTCTACGAGGTTCCGAGGGTAAAGAGGGAGAACGTAGTGAGGATAAGCGGAGGGGGGATAAGGAAGCCGGGGCTGTACCAACTGGAGCCAAGTATGACCGTAAGCCGGCTGATAGAGAAGGCCGGGGGCCTCTGTACGGATGCCCTGATGGAGAGGGCCGACCTCATAAGGACCAGGGAGGATCTAACCAAGATATTCTCCACCTTTAACCTAAGGAATGTAGTGCAGGGGAAGTCGGATTTCGCGCTCCAGCCCTCCGCCGAGATCGTGATCTACTCCAAGTACGACATCAAGGGAGGGGAGAAGGCCGTCACGATAAGGGGGCACGTCAAACGTCCGGGGACCTATCCCCTGGCGAAGAACATGACCCTATACGACCTGATATTTTCGGCGGGCGGGTTCGAGGACCCCGACTTCAGGAGGGCTACTTACTTAGAAAGGACGGACCTTATAAGGACGGACGAGAGGAATTTGAAGAAGAAGATCATATCTTTCAACTTGGGCAAGCTCCTGGACGGGGACCAGGAAGAGAGGAAGCGCCTCGAGGAGCGGGGAATCCTCTACCTTCGGAGCATGGACGAGGTCGTGATATACTCCTTCCAGGAGTTCCAGGACGAGAGGTACGTCACCATAAAGGGTGAGGTCAGGAAGCCCGGAACTTACAAGCTGACGGAGGAGATGACCCTCTCCGACCTGGTGACCCAGGCCAGGGGACTTAAGGAGACCGCATACCTATCCAGAGCTGAAGTCTACAGGCCGGTCTTAGATGTTACGTCCGGAGAAAGACGCATCGACACCCTACTCGTGGAGCTGGACGATGAAGGGATGAAGAGGTTCAGGTTGAAGGACAGGGACGTAGTCTACGTCAGATCCGTGCTCGAGGAGCTCAAGACGGTGAGGATAACAGGGGAGGTCAAGTTCCCGGGGGAATACGTCATAGTCCGCGACGATGAGAGGCTCTCAAGCCTCATAGAGAGGGCAGGGGGGCTCCTGAAGACGGCATTCCCGGAGGGGGCCTTCTTCTCCAGGACCGGTAAGGGTAGGGTCTTCGTGGACCTGGTCAGGGCCCTTAGGGACAGAGGTGGCCCGTACGACATCGTACTGGCGGACGGGGACAGCATCCATATCCCCACCAAGGACCTGACCGTAAAGGTGGAGGGCGCCGTCGTGGTCCCGAGCACGGTCCAGTACAGGGAAGGGGCCAAGGCCGGATATTACGTTGAGCTGTGCGGTGGGCTCAGGCCCTCGGCAGATAGACATGGGATCAGGATGATACTTCCGAACGGGTTCGTGAGGAGGGCTACGAGGAGGCTATGGTTCGACCCCTCAGTCCCGGCCGGAAGTAGGATATACGTCCCTGAGGGCAAGGCCGTAGGAGCTTCCCTCTGGAGCAGGGCTGTGAAGGACGGCTTCCTTATCCTCTTGGGAGCTGCCGCGGCGGAGGCCGTAAACTTACTTCTGCCGTGAGGAAGCTGGCTTCAAGACCTTGGTTCTGGGTGGCCTTGGCCTTACTCGGCCTTGTGGTGTGGCTCTTCATCTGGCCGGTGGAGGAGGTCCGAACCTGGAGGCTCGTCCCCTCCGAAGCTTTCCTCGTCGCCTCCTTCGACCTCTCAGATCCGGGAGCGTCCGAGGTCGCGACGAGGTTCCTCACGGCGCGGGGCCTTCCGAAGTTGGCCGTCCCTCTGCTCATGCCGGGACGCCTTACCTTCTCCTACGGTCCGGACTCGAAGCTGCTGATAGCGGACATGGGCAGGAAGGTGAGGCTGGCGAGGCTCCTGCTCGGACTCTCGAGGTGGCCCCATCGTGCGCTCGGAGGCAGCATCCTGCTGGCGGAGAGGAGGTCCTACTTAGATGAGGCCGTCGGCCAGTACAGGTCGAGGTCCTCCCGTTGGATGAGGACGGAGGTCATCGTCCGGGGGTTTGAGGGGAGGGACGGATTCTTCGTTGTGGACAACCGGGAAGGTCATCTCTCCGGGTTCGTCCGAAGGATGGAGGAGAGGTTCGAATTCTCGGCCTTCCCCTCGGTAGATGATGTTACGATGATAGTAGGGTACATAGAGCTAGAAGGAGGTATGGGAAGGGGGAGGGTATCCTTCTTCTGCAGGGATGGGAAGGTAGAAGGGTTGAAGTCGGATGTGAGGTACATCTACGGGATGGCGAGGAGGAAGCTCAGGGCGTACGGCCTCGAACTGAGGGGGAGGGTCGGAACCGAGCCCGGCGTTGTCGGCCTCGAGTTCGAGCTCGAAGGGGTCCCAGAGGCCGTGGCGCGGGTCCTCTCACGGACCTAGGAGGCTGCCGTGTTCATCTTATTCCTCATGCTGTCCGAGGTGGCCGGGAGCACCCTGGAATTCGTTCCGGAAGGCTGCGCAGCCGTGGTCACGGCCAGGGGAGCTGCAAAAGATCCTGGCCTGGCGTGGCTCGTGGACTCCTGGGCCTACACCCCTCCGGAGGTCCCCATAAGGAGGCTGGTGAAGGTCGCAGGACCTGACGAGCTCTCCCTCGCTATCTTCCCTTCCGGGAAGCTCCTGCTCGTGCTCGGCGCCTGGAGGAGGGAACCCGGAAGGGGGGACCTCCGGGCCCTCGTCCCCGGAGCCATAGTGGTACGGTACAAGGGGGTGGAGATAGCCTCAGGCTCGGGAGGACAATTTTCCGCCTGTTCCCTATGCCGTGGCTACCTACTTGTGGGAGCTGACGTCGGGACGGTCCAGGAGGCCGTGGATGCTGGGGGGGGAAGGTCCATTGAGGACTCAGCTGGCTATTCCGAGATGATGGGCTCGGCACACCGGGGGGACCTAACCTTCTTCGCTGACAACCGGAACCTCAAGTTCTCCGGATTCCTGAGGGACCTCGAGCACAGGTGGAGGATGAGCCTACTGCTCTCGGCCGACAGCATGGAGTGGGTAGGGGCATGGCTCGATGTGGTGGACCGGGGAAGGGTGAAGGGGAGGGTGGCCTTCAAGTGCTCCGACGAGGAGCACATAGAAGATGTAAGGGACGATGCCGAGTTCTTAGGGGAGACCTTCAGGAGGAAGTTCGCGGCGGAGAAGGTAAGGTACTCGGGGAAGGTCGAGGTCAGTGGCAGGACGGTCGTGCTCGACTTCGAGGTCGGAGGGCTGGAGCCGCTCTGGACCAAGCTGTTAAAAAGGGGGGTCCTATCCCTGATAGGACGGCCGAGGATGTAAACCTCATAAGCTTTTGTAAGGGAGGT
>DTYS01000308.1 GCA_012961755.1 Candidatus Latescibacterota bacterium | reverse complement strand
CAACACGCCGGACTCTGGATCCGGTTATCGAGGTTCGAGTCCTCGGGGGGCAGCCATAGGCTCAGGGGGTGTGTTATGTCGAAAAGTCTATGGATCTGGACCGGAACCTTGGCCGTGTTCCTGTGGTCCTGTGGAGGAGGTGGGACCTCCACAGGCCACCACCACGATGAAGGTCGCATATATATAAGCAACGAGATAAAAAGGGAAGGAGCGCCGGACTACAAGCCCGACATAAGGGTCAAGTTCCAGGAACCGGAGACGGGCATCACCTACGAGTTTACGGTCAAACACGGCGAACAAAAGGAACTGAACAAGGACGGTACTCCCCTGGGGCCGCTTCCGGGCGGTACGGAAGTTAAGATATGGATCACGGTGATAAGGTTGAACGAGCCCACGACCGAGATAAAAGTCAAGGTGGACGGAAGCCTTATCGTGCACATAACGGGGGAGACGGCGACGTACGTGCCGTCCAAGGTGATATATAACCTGGAGTACCTTAATTAAGGGAGGAGGGAAGATGCGGGTAATCATCGAGAAGGATTACGATGCCATGAGTAAGAGGGCGGCCGAGATCGTTGCAGATCTGGTCCGCACCAAGCCGGACTGCGTACTCGGGCTGGCCACTGGGAGTACTCCTATCGGTATGTACAAGGAACTTACAAGGATGCATAAGGAGGAGGGGCTGGACTTCTCGCTGGTCACGACCTTCAACCTCGACGAGTACTACGGCCTCCCTCCTGACCACGAGCAGAGCTACTACTACTTCATGCAGGAGAACCTCTTTAAGCATATAAACGTATCCCCCCACAGGGTCCATGTACCCAGCGGGCTGGCCAAGGATGTCAAGGCGTACTGCGAAAGCTACGAGAGGATGATAAAGGAGGCGGGTGGCATAGACCTACAGGTCCTGGGGATAGGTGGGGACGGCCACATAGCCTTCAACGAGCCAGGTTCGTCCCTCGCCTCCCGGACCCGCCTCGTGGCCCTGGACGAGCAGACCATAAGGGACAACGCAAGGTTCTTCGAGAGGGAGGAGGATGTGCCCAGGTACGCCGTAACCATGGGCGTGGGGACGATCCTCGAGGCCAGGAGGCTCATGCTTCTGGCCAACGGAAAGAAGAAGGCGGAGGTAGTGGCCAGGGCCATAGAAGGGCCTGTCACTTCCCAGATAACAGCCTCCGCACTTCAGCTTCATCCGGACGTCGTGATTATCCTGGACGAGGAGGCAGCAAGCGAGCTGAAGCGCAGGGACTATTACCTCCATGCCGAGAGGATGATAAAGGAATTCTACGGGGATTGAGGGAAAGGGGGAGGGGAGTCCCTCCCCCTTTTTCTGGTTAAGGGAGGGAAGTATGGCGAAGGTGGACGCAGTAAGGAAGGTGAGGGAGGCCCTAAGGACGTCCGAGTTCCTCAAGGCCATAGCCGAGGTCAGGAAGGACCCCGGGGCCTATGCCCTGGATGGGGCCAAGGTCCTTTCCCTGACAAGGGAGCAGATATCCAGGCTCGAGCGCAACGGAAATTCAGCCGAGGATTGGTCGAAGGTTAAGGTGGCCGAAGGGTTCGACCCAGACAGGGTGAGGAACTGCAGGTTTCTGGGCGAGGTAGTCTTAGGAAGGTTCCGGGGGACGATCTCCCTGGGGGGGACTGAGCTTCCTTCGGGGGTCTACCACAGCGTCGTTGCGGACTCCTACATAGGGAACGACGCCCTGGTGCAGGACGTAAAGCTCCTGTCCAGGTACGTTATAAGGTCGAAGGCCGTGGTCCTGGGATGCGGGACCGTGTTCACCGAGCCCGGGGCGTCCTTTGGCAACGGCGAGGAGCTTCCCATAGCCATAGAGACGGGTGGAAGGGAGGTCCTAACGTACGCCGAGATCGATGTGGACGTGGCGGAGACCGTGGCTTCCTCCCGTGGGGACAGGGAGTTGCTCTCGGCGTACGAGGAGGCGGTCAGGGAATACTTAGAGGAGGCCAGGTCCGACCGCGGGGTCGTAGAGGTGGGGGCCAAGGTCCTGGGCACAGGCAAGGTAGAAGGGGTGTACGTTGGCCCCTACGCTGTGATAGATAACGCCCGAACTGTGAAGAACGTCACGATCCTGAGCAGCGAGGATGAGGCTGTGGAGATATCCGATGGGGCATATGTCGTCTCTTCCATAGTGCAGTGGGGATGCGAGGTGACGTCCATGGCCATAGTGGACACCTCGGTCCTCACCGAGCACTCCCACGTGGAAAGGCACGGCAAGGTCACCGAGTCCCTGGTAGGGCCGAACACGGGCGTGGCCGAAGGGGAGGTCACGGCCTCCCTCCTCGGGCCCTTCGTCGGATTCCACCACCAGGCACTCCTTATAGCGGCCTTCTGGCCCGAAGGGAAGGGAAACGTAGGTTACGGTGCCGATGTAGGAAGCAACCATACATCCAAGGCCCCGGACCAAGAGATATGGCCCGGGGAGGGGGCGTTCTTCGGACTTGGGGTTAAGATAAAGTTCCCCGCCAACTTTACGGAGGCCCCATATTCCATCTTCGCCACGGGGGTCACCACGCTCCCTCAGAGGATATCCTTCCCCTTCTCCCTGATAAACGTACCGACGGCGGTCCATCCCGGGATATCTCCTGCCTACAACGAGATAGTTCCAGCATGGCTCCTTACCGACAATATGTTCACCCTCAAGAGGAACGAGGGGAAGTTCAAGGACAGGAACAAGGCGCGGAGGACCAAGTTCACCTTCGACGTGTTCAGGCCGGAAACCGTGGACCTTATGAAGGAGGCCAGGAGGAGGCTACAGGGCGTGCGTGAGGTGAAGGAGGTCTACACCGAGGAGGACATCCCGGGCCTCGGCAAGAACTACATGTTGGAGAAGAGCAGGGAGCCCGCTATAGAGGCCTACACCTTCTACATAAGGTACTATGCCCTTTTGGGCCTCAAAGAACAGGTCGAGAAGCTACTTGCTGAGGGGAAGGGCGTGGACGGATTGTTAGATACCCCCAGTTCCGATCCTAAGTGGGAGCATCAGAGGAGGACCATCGCAGAGGAGCTTCCGGGAACCTCCGTCCCCGAACTCCTCAGGACCCTTAAGGATATGCAGGAGAAGGTCGCAAGGGACATAGAGGAGTCCAAGCGTAAGGACGACAGGAGGGGTGCGAGGATAATCCCCGACTACATGGATGCCCACACCCCTGCCGAGGAGGACAAGTTCGTGCGTCAGACCTGGCAGGAGACCCGAAAGCTCCAGGAGGAGATAGACCAACTCTTGGCTGAGCTTTCCTAAGGTATTCCCCACCCTAGGGGCCATAGGCCTTCCTATGGCCCCTTAATCTATATCCGGAGGGACCATGGTCATGGGAGCCGGGATATAGAAGCTCCTCTTGGAGGGGTCCAAGGGGCCCGTGGACAGCCCGGAGAGGGCCAGGGAGTTCAGTGAGGGAGGACGGATGAAGGTTCTAGTCCTGAACTGCGGAAGCTCCTCGATAAGGTACAAACTTTTCGACATGCCGGAGGGCCAGGCGTCCACGGGAGGACTCCTCGAAAGGATAGGGGAGTCGTCATCGGTCCTCCGCCACACCTCGGCGGGAAGGGAGGTCAGGAGGGAGGGGAGGGTCCCGGACCATAAGGAGGGCCTCTCCTGGGTAGTCCGGGCCCTCATGGACCCGGAACATGGGGCCATACGTGAACCCTCCGAGATAGATGCGGTCGGCCATAGGGTCGTCCACGGGGGCGTGAGGTTCACCGGCTCGGTTCTCGTCACCCCCGAGGTCCTGGAGGCCATAAGGGAGTTCAGCACCCTCGCCCCCCTCCACAATCCTCCTAACCTAATTGGCATAGAGGCGGCAGGCGATCTCCTCCCCCACGCTCCCCAGGTGGCGGTGTTCGATACTGCCTTCCACGGAACGATGCCGAGGTACGCTTACCTTTACGCCATACCCTACGAATACTACGAGAAGTACCATATCAGGAGGTACGGGTTCCACGGTACTTCGCACAGGTACGTGACGCTGAGGGCTGCCCAAATTCTGGGAAGGCCCTTGGAGGAACTTAGGCTCATAACTTGTCATTTAGGCAACGGGTGCAGCATGGCCGCTGTGAAGGGCGGAAGGTCCGTGGATACGTCTATGGGGTTCACGCCCCTCGAGGGCCTGGTTATGGGGACCAGGAGCGGAGATGTGGACCCTGCGATAATCCCGTTCTTAGGGAGACGGGAGGGGTTGTCCGCCGATGAGGTGGAAAAGGTTTTGAACAGAAGGAGTGGACTTCTGGGACTTTCGGGGATAAGCAACGATATGAGGGAGGTCGAGAGGGCGGCGGAGGGCGGAGATGAGAGGGCTAAGCTCGCTTTGGAGGTCTTCGCCTACCGTGTCAAAAAGTACATAGGGGCATACATAGCTGTCCTCGGAGGGCTGGACGCCCTGGTCTTCACGGCCGGTATAGGGGAGAACTCCTACAGGATGAGGGAGAGAATATGTGAAGGCCTGGAGGTCTTCGGGATAGCCTTGGACCATAGAAGGAACAGGCGCACGGTCGGCAGGAGGGAGGAGGACATAAGCAGGGAAGGCTCTCCGGTGAGGGTGCTGGTGGTACCTACCGACGAGGAACTTCTGATAGCCGAGGATACCTTTGATATAGTGACCAAGGAGGGGGGATGGAAAGGTTGAAGGTCGAGGAAAGGGCTGTGGTGTCGAAGGTCGTGGAGGAGAGAGCGTTTACGTTTAAAGCTTTCTCCGTCGGGATCTTCCTCTCCTTCCTCCTCAGCATAGGGGCACCATACGCGAACATGGTGTTGAGGGGCTCTTACATGGCCCTGGACTTCAGCACGCCCGGGGCCCTATTCCTCTTCTTCGTCCTGGTAGCCATCGTCAACGCTGCCCTTAGGTTCACCGAGCGAAATAAGATACGGGCCTGGGCCCTGGTCGGGGTCGTGGGAGTAGTCTACCTTATGACGGTGGTCCTTCCCCACCTTAAAGGCATGACGCAGTTTAAGACCGATAGGTCCTTCTTCCTCCTATGTTCCATGTCGGTCCTTTTGGGCGTGGCCCTCCTGAACTTGGGAGCAGGGCTTACTGGTAGGAGACTGAGCCTCAACAGCAGGGAACTTGTGGTGGTGTACATTATGCTCATAGTCGCCTCGGCCATACCGACCTTGGGCCTTTCCGAGTACCTCCTTCCCATACTAAGTTCGGCCTACTACTACGCCCCCCCCGAGAACGACTGGGCGAGCCTCATCCAACCCTACATAAAGGACTGGATGGTGCCGCAGGACATGGAGGCGATAAAGTTCTTCTACGAGGGAGCTCCTAAGGGTTACGGGATACCCTGGGGGGTCTGGCTCAAGCCCCTGATGTACTGGGGAATCCTTCT
>DTYS01000307.1 GCA_012961755.1 Candidatus Latescibacterota bacterium | reverse complement strand
GTATCCGGGGAGCCATTCCTGGTGTTCAATCCGAGTCCCTGGAAGAGGGACGATGTGGTCCTGGTCAAGGTGTGGGACAGGGAGATCCCGGACGAGGAAGTCCTCGTAAGGACGCCCGACGGTGATGAGCTTCCAGGGCAGGTGCTGGAGAGGGGAAACTATTGGGGGCATAGTTTCGTCGCTGTGGCCTTCCCCGTCAGGAAGCTCCCTCCCGTCGGATATAGGATCTACGCCGTTTCCCGCTCCCGCGCTACCACAAGGTCGCCCGAAGGGGCACATGCTGAAGGTTATACCGTCGAGAACGAGTTCATCAGGCTTGAGGTGGACCAAAGATCCGGGGCCATCTCCTCCCTCGTGGATAAACGCACGGGATACCAGTTCGTCCCCCAGGGCAGGAAGCTGGGTTTCCTCAGGTGGCTCTTAGAGGCCCCCCACGGGATGACGGCCTGGGAGATAGGACAGATAGTGGAGAGGGTGGACCTACTTCAGGGCGCGACCGCCGAAGTCTTGCACAGTGGACCTTACATCGCCACGATTAGGACGCACAGGAAGTTCCACGACTCAGAATTTACCTTGGACATCTCCCTGAGGGCAGGTTCGCCCAAGGTGGAGTTCGTGCTGATGGCGGAATGGCTGGAGAGGGGGAGTCCAGGATACGGCGTCCCTATGTTGAAGGTGGTCTTCCCGTTGGCATTGAGGGAAGGAAGGGCCCTATTCGAGATACCGTTCGGGCACATAGAGAGGCCCACCGATGGGAGCGAAGTACCAGCCTTAAGGTGGGTCGACCTGACCGGCGAGAGAATCGACGGTGAAGGCCGTATAGGGGCCACGTTGGTCAACGATTGTAAGTACGGACATAGCGTGACCGAAGACGAGATAAGGCTCACCCTTCTGAGGAGCAGCTACGACCCGGACCCACTTCCCGAACTCGGAAGCCATGTGGTCAGGTTCGCCCTCTTCCCCCACGGAGAGGGCTGGGGTCCTTCGGACGCTACGAGGGTGGGCTGCGAGTTCAACTTTCCCCTCGAAGTGGTGGCCACGGACGTACATGAAGGGAAGCTTCCCAAAGAGATGTGGTTCATATCGGTGGAGCCTTCGAACGTGTTCCTTTCAGGTCTTAAGAAGGCCGAGGAGGGGGAAGGGCTCGTGGTCAGGCTCTACGAGACCGAGGGTAGGACCACGGAGGCCGAGGTGCACTTCGACCATTCCCTGGTGGGGCCGGACCCACGTGCTGTGGAGGTGGACATCCTCGAAAGGCCGATCTCGGACAGCACCGCCAGGATGGAGGGGAGTACCCTGAAGGTCTCCATCCCCGCCTACGGCATAGTCACCGTTAAGGTGGAATGAGGAGAGTCCTATGGACGCGGTGAGGACCGTGGCCAAGAACACGGCCGCCCTCGTTGGGGCCGAGGGGGTATCTAGGGTCCTGACCTTCCTTGTGACCCTCTACATAGCCAGGAGCCTCGGCGCTGAGGCCTTAGGTAGGTACTCCTTCGCCCTGGCGTTCGCGGCGCTCTTTAGGATATTCGCCGACATGGGGCTTAACACCCTCACAACGAGGGAGGTGGCAAGGGACCACGGTTCTGCAGGGAAGTATCTGTCCAACCTATTGGCCATGAAGCTGATATTGGGTCCCATTACGTTCTTCCTCGTGTACGTCGCCATCCTTATCACAGGAAAGCCGGGGGAGCTGAGGCACTTGGTCTATGTAGCTTCCCTTTGGATATGGATGGACTCCCTCGGGGTCCTGGTCCAGTCAGTTTTCTCAGCCTTCGAATCCATGGAATACGTGGCGCTCCTGAACGTCGTGGAGAAGGCAGTGCTTTTCGGGGTGAGCTTCTGGGCCCTCTTATCCGATGTCTCGTGGAAGCTCATATGGCTTTTGGCGGCCTATCCCCTCGCAAGCCTCTTCGCGTTCTTATTAGGCCTGGCGATCCTGGCAAAGAGGGGTGTCCAAGTCGGCATCGGGGCAGATGGAAGGTTCTGGGTGGATGTGATGAGGGCCGGCTGGCCCTTCGCCCTGATGGGAATTTTTGGGGGGGTATACCTCTACACCGACAGGGTGCTCCTTTCCTTAATAGGTGGCGAGGACGAAGTCGTGGGATGGTACACCGCCGCAGCTAAGGTCTTCTGGACGGTGTATGCCCTACAGGCCTTCTTCTACAGGGCCCTCTTTCCCACAGCATCGAAGGCCTACGGCGAATCCGTAGGACAGTACAGGAGGGTCCTGAGGAGGGCGGGGAGGCTTATGTTCTCCTATACGATCCCCGCCTCTACGGTGGGCATACTCTTGGCCCCTTGGGTGGTGAGGTCCTTCTATGGGGAAGGTTACGCCCCAGCTATACCCGTGCTCCAGATATTGATCGTAAACTTAGTGCTCAGGGGATGGACAGGGCTTTACGGGGGAAGCGTGCTGAACGTAACAGGGAGGCAGAGGGATTTTATGTACGCCGTGGGCTTGGGAGCTATCGTGAACGTCGTCCTGGACATAACCTTGATACCCTCTATGAGCCTTAGGGGTGTGGCCTTAGCCACGGTGTGCGCCGAGGGAGTTGTGGGGCTTGTGGCCTACCTCAAGGCCAGGAGGACCTTCGAACTTCCGATCGCTTACATATGGAAGCCTGTCCTGGCATCCGGGGTTATGGCCATGTTCTGGTTCTGCGGTAGGGGGACAGTCTGGGTCCTGTGCGGGCTCGGGGCATTCGTCGGCATCTTCTGGCTGACCGGATGCGTCCGTAGGCAGGACGTAGGGTTTTTGATGGCCTCACTGAGGAGGATGGCTTAGGGTTGTTGCTCTCCGTGGTCATCCCTGTGTACAACGAGATGGGCACTTTAAGAGAGGTGCTGGACAGGGTAAAGTCCTCGCCCGTGCCGAAGGAGATCATAATCGTGGACGATGGCTCTACGGATGGCTCCAAGGAATTCTTAGATAAGCTCGATGATCCCGAGATTAAGGTTATCCACCATCCTCACAACAGGGGAAAGGGAGCGGCCATCCGCACTGCCCTTAATTATGTCAGGGGAGATTATGTGCTCATTCAGGACGCCGATCTGGAATACGACCCGGAAGAGTACCCCAAGCTCTTAGCCCCTATTTTTCAAGGAAGGTCAATAGTGGCTGTGTTCGGTTCAAGGTTCTTGGGCCGTATAGAAAATATGAAGTTGCGCCATTATGTAGCTAATAAGTTTTTGACCTTCATAACTAACCTGTTATTCGGATCCAACATAACAGATCTCTGTACAGGCTTCAAATTATATAAGACTTCTGTAATTCGCGGCATGTCCTTAGAGCGGCGTGGCTTCGACCTTGAGCACGAGCTTACAGCGAAGCTCCTGAAGAAGCGCTATGTCATCGCGGAAGTTCCAATAACGTACCGGGGCAGAGACGTCCGATCGGGCAAGAAGGTGCGTTGGAAAGACTTCTTCTTGGACCTATATACCCTCCTCCGCTACCGTTTCGGATAGGGGACCCTTTTGATGTGGAAGAAGTCTTTATTGGTATTACTTAGAAGCGTTCTGGTCCTGATGACGATCGGAGGGCCC
>DTYS01000306.1 GCA_012961755.1 Candidatus Latescibacterota bacterium | reverse complement strand
GAGAAATCCGCGTCCATCTGGATTATAATATCGTATCCATTTTCTAGAGCGTACCTGAACCCTGCCACGTAGGCCCTCCCCAACCCCTCCTTCCTTTCCCTGTGGAGCACATGGACCTCCTGGAAGATCTTGGAGAGCTCCTCGGCCACCTCGCCGGTGCCGTCGGGGGAGTTGTCGTCCACGACCAGGACTTCGAGCCCTATGCCCAGTCCCAAAAGTTTCCTTACGAGGGGTCCTATGTTCTCCCTCTCGTTGCAGGTCGGCACCACCACCAACTTCCTCACCCCTCCACTCCCATCTGAGTGAGGGTACAAGTCAGCCCCTTACGAAATCCCATCGGCCGTCTTCCCAATATCTCTTCCGCCCTCCAGGTCTTAAGTCCCGAGCGTAGGGGCCTCTTCGCTACCTGACCGAGCTGATCCGTCCTCACAGGAACTATAAGTCCCTGGTCCACCCCGAGCCTCCCGGCCACCTCCAGGGCCATCTCGTACCTCGTCCAGAAGTCCCCACCCGCATAATTTACGATCCCACTGCAACCGGCCTCCAGAAGGTCGAGGACCGCCTCGGCGAGGTCGTCGGCCAGCGTTGGGTTCCCCCACTGGTCCGTGACGACCTTCACCCTCCTGCCCTCCCAGAGGTTCTCGAGGAGCCAGAGCACGAAGTTACTCCTCACCCCTTCGGCCCAACCGTAAAGGACCATGGTCCTCACCACGAGGTTACCCTCGGAGGAGGACAACACAGCGACCTCCCCTCCCAGCTTCGTCCATCCGTAGTAGTTCAGGGGATGGGGGAGGACCTCCTCCCCGTACGGTCCGTACCTTCCATCGAACACGTAATCCGTAGAGATATATACCACCTTCGCCCCGAACTCCCGGCAGGCCTCGGCTATATGTCTCGTCCCCTCGACGTTCACCATCCAGGCCCTTTCCCTGTCCTTCTCACATCCGTCCACATCCGTCCAAGCTGCCGTGTGCACGACGACGTCCGGCGAAAGCTTACTTAGAGCCTTTCGGACGGCCCCTCCGTCCGAAAGCTCGGCGTCCTTCCGGGATATCCCCACAGCATCCCATCCCCTCCCAAGGGCGGTCCTCAGGACCTTCCTTCCAAGAAGTCCCGTGCTTCCCGTCACTACGACCCGCACCTTTCCACGAGGTTAAGCCCGATTATATCGTCCCAATGCGAGAAGGCGACCCTTAGGTAGAACTTATACGGGCTACTTTCCTCGTCCAAACCGTACGCCACGTCGAACTCCAGGGCCGTCGGATATCCGTAGAAGGAGCTTACATCCACCCTCAGTTGTACTCCGAAATCCTTCTTAAACCCTTCAAGCTTCAGGTCCATGTCCCAGGCCCTTCCGACCTCCCAGAACAACCCCCCGTATATGTTGGAGAGGTAGAAGGGACCTAAGGCTACGCCTACTTCCCTGAGTATGGGGAACCTGTATGTGGCCCCTAAGAAGACGAGCTTCCTCCCGGATATGCTGTACCTCGTGTAACCCCTCAGCCCAGGCCAACCTCCCAGAGGCATATAGAAGAAAGAATCCACCCTGGCCGTTATCCAACCGGCCTGCGCCCTCAGCACCAGGCTGTGCCTCCACCAGGGCAGGGCCAGAAACTCGTCCCAGCCGAAGGTTATCCTATCGTAGAAGTATCTGTCGTAGTCCTCCTGCCACAGGGCCGTCCCCACCTTAAATCCCCTCATAAGCCAGTGGAAGGACCTTGAGTAGTCTATTCTGATTGTCCTTCCTCCTCTGGGGTTTATGTCCATGTCCTTCGCTAAAGGTAACTTCCTGTATATACATCCCAGCCTAAGTTCCGCTCCCTTAAAATACGTGTACCTCACCCCGAACCTCTCCCCGGATATTAGGCTCCGTCCCTGCCACCTGCCGTCGTACCTGCTGAGGACCATCCCTCCGTAGAGCAACTTCCCACGCCAGTTGTAAACGACCCCTGCAAAGAGCTCCTTCAGGTCGTAATCGTAACCCAAGCTCTTTATGTTGTAGATGCTGTCCACCTCAGCTTCTCCCTTATGCCTCACCTGGTTGTAGAGGGAGAGGAGGATAGTAGGAGGAAACCTCGAGTAGGTGTACCATATAAACCCGTCCCTGCTCCCGTCCCGGCCCAGGGAACCTCCTCCCACGAACCCATGCCATCCGATAACGTCCGAGGAAGTGATGAAAGCCCCGAGCTTGGGCTTACCCTCGTCCCAAAGCAGCCTGGGCATGACCAAGAGCCTCAGGGGCCTTTCGTGATACGGAGAGGAATCAAGTTCCGGGGAGATGGCCTCACGCACCACCGCCTTCCCCCTGTACAGCTTGAAGGTTCCCTCCGGCACCTCCTCCCCCTTAAGCCCCCTCAGCTTCATGATCCCGAACCCGTCCCTCCCGTACAATGCGAAGGCCAAGGTATCCCCGGAGACCGAGGGGTGGAACGCACCCCCCAACACGTTCGTGAGCCTCCTGGCCTCCCCGGACGAGAGGTCCATCAGGTAGATGTTGAATATCCCCGAGACATCGGACGAGAAGACCAGCCTCCCGTCCTCCGTCCATGCTGGGTCCCTGTCCTCCTCGTCCGATGCCAGGTAGAGGACTTCTCCTGTGGTCGTATCTAGGACGGCTATATCCCTTTCCCCTTCCCTTGCCAGGGACAGGGCTATCCTCCTTCCATCGGGGGACCATCTGGGCGTATAAAGTTCGGTCCTGTCGGGGAAGCTAAGCAAGCACCTTATGGAGTCCAAGCCCTTCCAACCCTCCCTCACCTCGAAGAGTTCCAACCTGTTCTTCCCTCCCCCGTTGCGCACGACCGCCACCTTCCTCCCGTCGGGCGACAGGTCGGCATACCTGACCCTCAGTCCCCTGCTCAGCCTCCTCACCTTCTTCTCGTCCTCGTCGTAGAAGTACAGGTCCCAGAACCTGCTTCCGCGGAAGTCCGGAGGGGAACGCCTCACGAAGAGGATCTTCCCGTCCGTCGTCCAGCCTGCCGGGGAACTTACCCCTCCGGCCACGAGCTTAGGGGACTTACTCCCGTTCCTCCATACGTACAGGCTCGTTATCCAATAGTCCTGTCCCCTGTTGGAGACGAACATCAGCCTCTTCCCGTCCGGAGACCACCTAGGAAATGCGTTCACATAGCCTCCCGAAAAGAGCGTATCCCCCTCGACGAGCCCCCCCAGGCCCTCAAGTTGCTCCTTATACCTCTTCTCCATGTCCTCCACCCAGCCCCTGTAAAGCTCCCCTGCCGAGATCCCCAGGACCTTCCTTACGGCCCCGTCGAACGAAATCCTCCAAGACTTGGACATCTCCCGGAAGAGCTTCCTCAAGCTTCCCTCCCCGAACCTGCAGGCTATGTACCTCACCAGGGCCAACCCGTGGTCGTAGACCTTCTCGTTCCCCAAGCTCGTCTTCCCGAACACGCCCATCTCGTTCCAGGAGAGCAACCCTCCCCTGAGCACGGCCACCCTCAGGACCATATCCCTGTAGCTGTCCCAACGATCGTATCTGGCCCCTCTTGCCTGGTACTGTGCCGTGCCCTCGGCGAACCACATGGGGATCGTAACCCCTGGAAGTGGGTACGAGATATGGATGTAAGGATATCCGACTAGTACGTCCTTCCTCGTCTCGGGCTGGTACCCGAAGATCTGCAGGTATACGGCAGGCATAAACTTGGGATATTTCATTGCGAGCTGTAGGGAGACCATGTGTACAAATTCGTGGGTTACGACGTTCCAGAGCCAATCCGTGGTCCCCCTGAGCTCTATGTCCAGTCCGGTGGCCCATATCTCTATCTTGTTTTCGTAGAAATAGGAGACACCGTTTGCGTAGTCTGCGTCGTCCCTCAGGACTATGTGGACCTTCCCATCGGGCTTGTAATCGTACAGCTCCGTCACAGGGCCGTATACCGCCTCCGCGACCTCACAGGCCTCCCTTGCGAAGTCCTCCAGCCCCTGATGGTAATAGATGGAAAAATGTTTGGTCTCCATCACCTTCCAACGAAGGTGGGAGGGATTCTGGGCGTGGGCCACTCCCATAAGCAAGAAGGCCGCTAATGTTCCAACCTTTGACCTCAAACCTCGGACCATCATCGCCTTACCACCCCCATCTTGACGAACTCCTCCTTGACCTCCCCTCCGGATCTGGCATTCACCCTGACGAGGTATAGCCCGGGAGGGAGCCCCGAAAGGTCCAAGGGCACCTCCCTCACCCCCCCATCCATCTCCTCCTCCCTCTCCTTCACCAACCTTCCCATCCCGTCCAAAACTTGGACCTTCACCCTGGAATGTCTCCCCAACTTGAAGCGGAGGACGGCCCTTCCTCTCGTAGGGTTGGGATATAAGTACGTCCCCGAAAGCAGTTCCTCCCTCCCTCCGGGGGATACGCCCTTGGAAGGCAAGTATCCGGCCCTGTCCAGATCCCCTCCCAACACCGGCCACTCCGCCCCTCCCCGCACTCCCTTAGTCCTCCAAAGGTACACCTTCCCTCCCGATATCGCCCCGACCTCGACCCATCCATCCCCATCTATATCTCCCACGAACGGCGCGGAGAGCTTTCCTTCGAGGACGGGCACCGGGAACCCTCGGACCGGCCCTCCGTCCCCTTCGAACGCGTACACTCCCACGTTCTCCGCCGAAAATATCACCTCAGCAACCCCATCCCCGTCCACATCCGCCAGGACGGGGACCGAGACCTCCCCTGCCCCGTCCCAGCTCAGGGGAGCTATTGGGAACCCTTCGACCCGGGCCCCTGTCCCGTACCACGCGTACACCCTCCCCTCGCCGGAAGCGACGAGTTCGGGAACCCCGTCCCCATCTATATCCCCCATGCATAGTCCCCTTAGGTTCTCCCCCACGGAGACGGGGAACCCTTGCATCAGGAAGACCGTATCCTGTAGGACCTTAAAGGCGAGAACTTTCCCTCCGAAGGCCAGGGCGATCTCCTCCCTGCCGTCCACATCTAAGTCCCCCACGACCGGGCCGGACAATTCCTCCGTCCTTCCCGACCACAACTCCCTTAACCTCTCTCCAATCGAGAACAGTCCTTCGTCCGTCGCGCATATGAGCCCCAACCCTTTCCCGGAAGCCATGCCCAAGGTGCGCCCCTCAACTTCCCTAAGCTTCACTTCCCCCCCGGGCCTTACGAAGGCCACCTTCCCTTCCCCTCCTACGACGACCTCGACGTCCCCTCCCCGGTAAGTAACTATCGGCCCTGCCGTGGGACGGAACCCTACGCTTACGGAATTCCACGTCCCACTCACGGGCCACCAGACCTTCCCTGAGCTATCTGCGAAGGTCACCTCCATCCTCCCGTCCCCGTCCAGGTCCCCGGCAGCCGGCATACCCCAAGGTTCGGAGGGGAGGGAGATAGAAGAGTCTATGAGCCCGAACATATACAGGTTCCTCCTTCCCAATATGAAGATTTCGTACGCCATAGGGAGGGGAGCGGAAAGCGTAAGGTCCTCGGAGGTCTCCTTCGGCCATCTCGGGAAGTTCCTTCCGAAGGAGACCCTCACCCTCATAAGATCCCTCGGCGGGTCCAGCACCTCTATCTCTATACCGGTGTCCCAACCTTCGTTGCTTTTCGAACTTGGCTTAGTTTCCGGCCCGAACCTCGTCTTCCCTCCCAGGAAGAAGGGATCGTCCGACCCTCCCCATATGCCCTTACGTCTGTGAGGATTACCTATGGCCTCATCACCGTCGGCCTCCTCAAGGTCTATCCCACGATGTAACGGATCGTCGTTTATCCCCTCAGGCTTCTCCGATATGGTCCTCTCGTCCACGTGCCATATCAGAACCCCGGAACCCGGCACGAAGGCATCGTAGTTGTCCACCTTGACCCATACGTTGTTGCCCTGCGATAGCTCCACGTGGGGACGATGCGCCTTCCTGTTCTCTATGAGGAAGTACTCCCCCGGCCCCACGGGGACCTTGACCGCCCTCACCGCGCCCTCAGGAGGTTCGGAGATATGGGCTGCACAGACCCAGATCGTCGTATCCCTTACGACCTCCAGAGGTTCGAGCCACCCCAAACGCATGAGCTCCCATGCGGAGGGAAGACATGGCACGAACCCCCAGGCCGTCGTATCCTGTACGACCCTTACGGGGTTCAGCCATCCCACATCCATAAGGCTCCATCCTCCCATGGCCGGCAGGCCGTCCTCGGCGTCGGAAAGCTCGGGAAGTCCAAGGCTGTACCCGAACACCTTGGCTAAAAGCCCGTTGAGACCAACGATCCCGGACGTGTCCGCCATCTCAGGAAGTATCATCCCCTCCCTGAGGGTATCCCCACCCACCACCGCGGGGCCGTACTTCGCGAAGTCTTCGGGAGTAAGGTACGCCGAAGGTATATCGTTGTACCTTCCGGTCTCCCTCCCAACTCCCGCATGGAACACTATAATGCTTCGAAACTTAGAGAAATTCACATCCTCAGCCGAGTCCAAGGCGGCGACGGCATCCTTGAACAAACGCACGAGCCTTGCGGTCGCCTCATCCTCCCTCCCACTCCCGTACCATACGAGAGGCCTGGGCATGATGTAGGAGGCTGTGTCCTCCTTAGGATAGAGGTCGAAGGATAGCACGAGCCTCCTGCCAGAGGCTGCATACCAATATTGTCCCAAGGCCCGGAGGTGGGCCTCAAAGTACCTCCTGTCGTGTGGAGGGAGATCGTAAGGGAGGGTATATCCGGCCTCGTCCGGTGACCTGAGGTCGAACCTTCCGTCCCCGGTGGTGGTAGGTTCGTCCGGGACCTCCTTGGGAAAGGAAACCCTCACCGCCAGGACTGGCCGATCCTGGGATGCGGCGGAACTTACCGTAAGAAGCGCAATTATCACCCACATTCGTCCCCCTACCACCTTAACGTCACGGAGAACCTTTGGTTGTCCTCGAGGGCCGTGTTCCTGGCGGGAAGGTAAGCATAGTCCATCTGTATCCAGTTGTACCTCAGACCGAACCCGAAAGTGGGGGTCTTAAGCTCCCCGTCCTTATCGTACGAATAGCCCGCCCTCAGGGCCAAGAACGAACTGTAGGTGTACTCCACCCCTAAGTGCAGGTCCACTTGCTCCAGCTCCTCCTTAAGGCCCTCATCCGTCCAGGCCGAGAGGAGGGCCTGGAGCCTCGAGCCCTTCCTCCTGACCAAGGGTTTGTAGAGGTCCAATACGATGACCACATCGTTGTACTCCGTGTCCAGGACCTTCCACGAGGCCCCTACAGCGAAGTAGGTGGGAAGGGGGTCGGCCTGAGCGACGTCTATGTACGATATCTTGGGGCCCACGTTCTTAAGAGCTGCCCCCACCCTGAGGCCGGGGACCGAGGTGTAGTAGAGCAAGCCCAAGTCCATGGCCACCGAGCTCCCTATCCCCTTGCCCCTCTCGTGGCCGGCCCCGGTCTCGGCCAGGTGGCTGTACACGAACTTCAAAGTTACCCCCAAGGCGAGCCTCCTGGACATATAGGTCCCGTAGGAGAAGGAAAGGGCAGCATCGTACGAGTGGAAGGTTCCCTGTTCGGTCCCGTACTCGGTCGTGTAGATCTGCTTACCCATATCGAGGAAGGTGAACGCCACTCCCACGTTCCCCCATCCCTTGAGATACTGGGAGTAACCGAAGTATTCGTAATACATGTCGCTCACCAAGGCCGGAAGCCAGTCCGTGTGCATAAACGTTAACTGCTTATCCCTCTGTCCTGCAAGACCTGCCGGGTTGTAGTAGGTACAGAGCACATCTTGGGAGAGCGTCACGAAGGACCCACCCATAGCTCCCACCCAAGCCCCCGGCTCGATGAGGAGGAACAACGCCGCGGCCTGACTTTCGTTAGTGGCGTGCGAGTGAGAAGTCCCCAAAAGCACACTTAAGGCTCCCACTAAGATCCACCTTCTCATCTTTGCCTCCTTTACCTGTAAACTGCAAGTTTCTCTATACACGAGGCCTTGCCACCTTCTGCCTCCGCCTCGACCTTGAATATGTAGACTCCACCGGCCAACGGCCTCCTCGGCCTCCAGGGGAACGTGTTGAACCCGACCTTTCCCTCTCCCTCCAAGGTGTCCACCAGCCGGCCGGAAAGCGTGTATATCCTTATGCGGACGCGCGCCGGCCCGCTCAGCACGAACGTGAAGGTGGTCTCCCTGTCCATAGGGTTGGGGTAACATAGGACGTCCGATATCTCCACCTCCCCCGCCACCCTGAAGGTGACCTCAGCTTCGGAAGGGTTGTTAAATATGTCCCAAGCCTTGACCACCGCCCTATGCAGGCCCGGCCTTATCCCCCTGAGGGGAAGTCGTACCTTCCCCTTCCTGTAGTCCCCCTGCGCCACGAAGGAATCCGTGAGCTTGTAGTTCCTTCCGTCCACCCAAGCTTCTATATCGTGTCCAAGTTCCCCTGTGATGTTTATCCCGCTTTCGTCCTCGAGCTCCGCCACCAACACGCAGGACGAGGGCACGAAATCCCCGTCCGCGAACTCCTGTCCCTCGAACCCTATCCTTATCCTCGGTCCTTCCCTATCTACGGACGCCTCACCGGTTCCCCCTACGAAGAGCGAATCCAGGAGGCCCGCCCCATCCCCTTCCTTCCCCCACACGAAGGCACTTATCCTTCCCAGGTGCTCACCGTACGATATCGCCTTGGGCATCCTCGCTGCCCCCACGAACCTCCCTCCCTCCACCGGGAAGACCCCCCTGAACAGGGGCACCCCGGGAAGCAGGTAACTCAGTGTGATACCACCCAACCTGCGGCGGACCATGTTCGCGGAGTCGAATATCTCCAGGAGTACTTCCCCACGAAAATCCTTGGCCAGCTCACCGTCCCTGTATACCTCCCCGGAGACCTTGAGCTCCGCTAGGGCCTTTATGCTGTCCGGGGCCGAGAGCCTCACTTCAAGCTCGGGCATCGCCAGACTAAGTGCCGGGTCACCCAAGAGCACGAACTTCCTCGCGTTATCCATAAGGTCCGGGCTTAACCTCCCTATGCCTCCCACGAACGCCATCCCCACGGACATATCCCTTCCCCCGAAGAGGACACGGTAGAAGTTCCTGTTCAGGGCGACGTTTCCCTCGTGGAAGGTCTTCCTCGCCGCAGCTATTACCCCTATCCCTCCTCCCCTATCGGACAGAAGTAACCTTTCGGATATGGAAAGCCTCACAGGATCGTCAAAGTGGGCGTTGCTACATGAGGAGAAGAAGAAGAAGGGAAGTTTCCTCCCGTTCTCCAAAAGCCCCACGTCCGCCGATCCCCTAAGGACATGCTCGTGTGCCAAGACATCGTAGTTTCCGTGCCCTATGTAGTTGCAGAGGATGGCCCCCCTGTTTATCTCCCTTATAAGGGCCTCCCTCGCCTGGGGCTTTTCCCCGGAGCTATCCCTTGGGTACTCCATAAGGTATATCTTCACCTGGTTGAAGAGGGAGGGAATATCGTATCTTGCTATGATCTCAGTGTCCCGGGTGAAGGAGGGGTTGCTGGGGTCCCAAATCCCGCCCCACTCATCGTCCCCCACCAGGATGACCCTGTCCTGCCATGGCCCCCTCTCCTTCCTGCTTTCGTAATCCTTTATCTTCTCCACGACCGTCCTCGCCTCCTCAGGGGTGGTCACCGGCAACCTTCCCACTGCTATATCGGGCAGGAGATCCTCCCCGTCCACGCACCCGAACCACAGGTCCGACTCCAAGGCTCCCTCCTCGTAGGGGGGGATAAGTTCAGGTGGGCTGGAACCGGAACGGTTCCGGAAGTCGAAGTGTCCGTTCCCGAAGAGCAGGGCGAACGAGGGCCTCGGGTTCCAGACTTCGTAAGCGTACTTCAGAAAGTCCCTCATAGCGGTCGGGTCCTCCAGGCCCCATGCGAACTCATCGTACACGTCCTCCACATCCACAGCTATAGCCCTCATGCCCCGTTCCTCCCTCCACCTTACGAGCTCCTCCGCCTCCCTTAAGAGGTCCCTGTGGGCTATCACGATGTAGTCCGCCCCCCCCATCCCCCTTAGGTCTGAGTTCCTGTCCCTCAGAATGAAATCCGGCCTCGAAAACTCGGACGGCCCGAGTACCAGATACCTCACTGGCCCTCCCGAGAGCGAGTCTCCGAAGGTGAGGACACCTTCCTTAAGCTCCATCCCTTCTACCCTCCCTACATCCCACGGGTCCGTCACCCTGAAGACCTCGGCCCCGTCCCCGATCCTCTCGACCCTGAAGTTGACCGGTCCGGAGGTCCCTTCCACTGTGAAGAAGAGCCTTCCGTCCCTCGCGACCAACCTGCGCGTATATTCGAGTTCCACCCAGTCTAACTTCGCCTTGTTAGAATCTATCTGGCTGAAGGTCAAAGTGTTCACCCCATCCCTGAACCTTCCTATACCGGAAACTGTGAAGGGATGGTCCAGCTTAGGGGGTATCCCCCTTCCCAGGAAGGAGCCGTTGAAGAACACCCTGAAATAACAGGGCGGCCCCCTGAAGAACACCCTCACCCTTAAGGAGTCCTCGGAGACCGCGTCGTATATCAAGAAGGAGTACGTCTTCGTATCCCCCCTGTAGACCTCCCAGTACCACTCCGTCCCCGACCTCTCGTAGAGGGGGTACCTCTCCACCTCCCTATGGACACGCTCCCTGTAGGTCCCTCTGACCTCCGCCGGCCTCAGGCTCCCGTCCAGTACCTCCATCCTCCTCCCTTCCCTTCCTCCGAACGTCAGCCAGTAGACGTTCTCCGAAGTGTAAGGGTTCAGGACGTACCGTAGGCTATCCCCGTCCCATACCCACTTGTCCACAGGCTCGCCGTAGAACAGCACGTAATCTTCCCCGTCCAGCCTCCCATCCCCCCCGTCCTCGACCCATATAGAAACTTCCCTCAGCTTAGGCCTCGGCTCCTTCGAGGAGGTCGGAAGCGGTAACCCCCCCCCGTAGAAGACCTTTACGGTCCGTGGATCCAGGTCCTCCAAGGAAACTCCCACATCCCTGAGCTCCGAACCCGTGACCTTATACATACCCTCCTTCTTTACCCCTATCTTTATCCAGGTTCCGTCCCTGAAGGGACTCCCCGACGGTCTCCTCGCCCTCCTCGGCACGAACCATCCTACGGCTTGCTCAGGATTTATGACTATGCTTTCCAACAGGGCTCTATCCGAGGCGTCTCCCGCGCGGCCCGACTTCTTCCCGTCGAAGCGCACTGTGACCTCGATCCTGGTGCACAGCACCACCTCCTCCCGGACGGGGTTGTACCTCAGGGGATAAAATTCGACGAAGGCCGTCCTCAGCCCCCTTACGACTTGGGATCTTCTGAGCATCACCGGACCCTTCGGCCAGAGGGCATCCCTTCTGTATATTTCGGGATCATCCTTGTACACCTCCTTCCCGAACCTCCCTCCCTCCACGACCTCGGGACAGGGAAGGAGCTTCCCCGCCCTGATCACCTCCGACCCCGCCATCGACATCCCCTCCAACCAAACCCTGCCCTCGGGCGGAAGGGCGACTCTCACACCGTAGATCGGGACCATAGGGGCGCCCGGCCTCGCGGAGGGAACGGCCCCTTCCATTACGGGTATCGTCCCATCTTCCCTCTTTACCCACTCCAACCTTCCCGGCACACATACGAGCCTCACCCCCCAGTCCCCGTATGAGTCCAGGTAGACCTCGGCCTCCGCCATGCTTAAGGCGGAGATAAACCCTAAGGCTCCCGAGAGGAACTTCCTGGGACTATAAAGGCGCCGAACTACCAGTCCGACGCCCGTTATGAAATCTCCCATCCGAGCTACAGATCTCCCCATCCTATCGATGATCTTGAAGGTTCGTCCCGTCTTTTATAGAAAGATACCAAAACCTCAGCCGAAAGTCAAGCACTTTCAACTTATCACTCGCGTAGGAGGTTCCGGTATGGCTTTCCTTTTCGACATCTGGTAGCCTCGTCCCTCCACCGGCAGATCAGGCGATCCGCTCCATATTACTTAGGTTCCACGACAGTAATGAACCTGTCAGCCTCTACGTCCTCCAGGACCTGGATCGTTCCGCTCGGCCACCTTATCTCTATCCTCTCTGCTCCCCTCCTCCTTCCAAGGCCGAAGTGGACCCTTAGGTCACTGAGGCTATAGAGGCTGTTTCCAGCCTTCACCTCTCTTACCTGGACGAGGTCACCAGATATAAGCCTCACCCTTGAACCTATCCCACTCCTGTTACTTTTGGTGCCCACGAGCTTAAGGGTGAGCCAATGGTTGCGGTTTCCACACTCGTTCCTGAGGAGGGTAGCCGTGTCGTTGCAGTTGATCACTAATATGTCTACATCTCCATCGTTGTCATAGTCGCCGAAGGCGACCCCTCTGCTCGGCTTAACGATCCGGAGGCCGGGCCCGGAGGAATCGCTCACTTCCACGAACCTGTAGCCTCCTTCAGGTCCGGTGTTCCTGAAGAGGAGGTTCCTTTGGGGGTATGAGGTCCCAGGGTCGAAGAGCTGGACGTTCTCAAGGACGTGGCCAGTGGCTACGAATATATCGAGGTCACCGTCGTTGTCGTAGTCGAGGAATCCTCCTCCCCATCCCACGTACTTTAGGGTGGGGGCGGCTATACCACAGGCCGAAGAGACGTCTACGAAGAATCCGTCCCCTTCGTTCCTGTACAAGGTGAAGGTCTCGCCTTGGAAGTCGGGGACGAATATGTCGAGGTCACCGTCGTTGTCGTAGTCTCCGAAGTCCACTCCCATGCTGGACTCCTCCCTCCCGTCCTCGTTGTACGCAACTCCGGAGAGGAGGGCCACCTCGGTGAAGGTGCCGTCCCCCTCGTTCCTGTAGAGGAAAGTTGCTCCTAAGGTTACCGTCTCCGTCGTCTTAGAGTACCAACGTCTGCCGTAGAAAAGTACGGGACTCCACTCCCT
>DTYS01000305.1 GCA_012961755.1 Candidatus Latescibacterota bacterium | reverse complement strand
CTTCCCCTCCGCTATGGCAGAACTCTTCCTTGGAACGTTCTCGAAGGTGTACACCCACTTGGGCGGCATAAATGCCCAGTCGCTCAGGTCGCCGTCCATCGTCGGAACGTACTCCTCGGGTATACAGAACAGATAATACGGATTAGAGGGCAATCCTAAACCCGTCTCAGGATCGCCCTGGAACGCACCCGCTACACCGACGACGACCAAGATGGCCAATGTTGCTACTACTTTCATCTTGGACCTCCTTTTTTAGGGTTTGCAAGTTCGCAAGACAAAGTCGGACATCATTATATGTCTATCACCTCCCTTCCTTAAGGGAATCGCTTTCGTCTAGAAAGATAACAAAAGTCTTCGGATTTGTCAAGGGGGAAATTCACCTTCAGGATACCCTTATAAGCTCGAACCTCGGATTGTGATATCTACCGGCAGGATAGACCCTGAATATAGCGTCGCCGTCCACCCTGAACCTTTCGCTCAGTTCCTGGGTGTGGGCCCAAGGGGAAACCTTCACCGTCACCGTGACCTCTGTGCCCCCGGGAACCAATATCCCTTCCGAAAGCGAACCGTCGGGAAGGAAGCGTCTGGTCGTCTCTATCTTCCTGCCGCGGATCGTCCTCATATCTAAGGTATTAGCTTTATTGATATTATGTAGCCTATACTTCTCCATCCAATAGGGATGTTCCAACATGGACTGATCTATTATGTACAGCCGAAACGGCTCGTATCCCTCCACCTCGGTGACGACCTCTATGCACCTTTCGTACTCTACCAGCTCGGGGTCCACATCTACTATCAGGTATATCCTCCCATCATCGAAGGCCGCCCCCTTGCTGTGCACACAACCCCAAATGATGAGGACCGTATGTGCCAGAAGATATTTCCATGCCCTCATCGGCTACAGCATCCTTTCGAGGACGAACTTAGGGTTGATTTCCTCGGTTCCGGCAGGATAGAGCCTGAACAGGGCATCACCATCCACCCTAAGTTCAGCTGTAAGCTCCTGGATAGGGGATAAGAAACGGATGAGGACCCTTATGCGTACTTCAGTACCTCCTGGCACCAATATCCCATCCGAAAGGGAACCGTCCGGGAGGAAGTGCCTTGTGAGCTCGAGCCTCCTGCCCCGCACCGTGGCCAGGTCCAAAGTGTTCGATCGCTCGAGCCCTGCCCTTCTGAACCTTTCACCCCAGACAGGGTTATCGAACATGCTCTGATCTAACACGTAGAGCTGGAACGGTTCGTATCCTTCCACCTCAGTTACGATAAGCATCCCCCCCTCGTGACCTATCAGCCGGCTTTCCACCTTCTCATCTACGATGAGGAATATCCTCCCGTCGTCGAACGGAGGGCCCTTGCTGTACACGCAACCCCAGACGATGAAAGCTACGGCCAAGAACTTACGCATTTCTCGTCCCTACTATGACACCTTAAGTTAGAATATATAAACTTAATCTCGGCCTGTCAAGCCCGACCCTTCTTCGCCTATCGTTATGGCCTTCCTCTCCGCCCTGACCACATCGAAGAGCTCCTCCTCCCTGAATAGGGGCTTATCTGCTAAGAACTCAGGAAGGTTGAAGCTCTCCAATGGGGCCCCCTTGACCGGAAGGCGGACAGCGGGGGAGGCGTGGCCCTCTTGATCTATGTGCGTTAGATATATCCTAGCATATATACCGTCGTCCCTCTTGCTTGCGAAGGCAAGCCATTTAGAGTTCGAGGACCAACTGTGCCAGGAGTCCATGGCGTATTCGGAGTTGCACTCCAGCCCGTGTGGAGGTCCTTCGAGGTTCCCCGGAAGCAAGTAGATGTCGCTGGAAGGTTCCACGAGGGAGCCCTGATCGGCCATGCAGAAGGACATCCACCTTCCGTCCGGGGAAAACCTGGCGTAGTAGTTGCTCTTCCCGTTATCCGAGGCCCCCTCGACCGGAACGGGGGTCCCTCCCCTTCCCTCGTTGTAGTCCACGACGTAGATGTCGAACTTCATCACCCTCGCGCTCGTCCCGGCCCTGACCCTTGAGAAAACTATCCTTCCGTCGTCCGGGGTCCACGCTGGATATATCTCTATGTAGTCCGGAAGGCTCGCCCCGGGCAGAAGCCATGTCCTGTCCTGCTTAAGGTCGTATATCGCTATGTCGGAGGAGGTATATTCGAGCTCCTGAGTCTCGTGGATCACAGGCGTAGAGGAGGCGAAGGACTGGTTGGCGGAGACCGCCAGTTTGTCCCCCTTAGAGTTCCATGCCATAAATGTGAATCCCTTATGGGGGAAGGGGAAGGTCACCTTCCATCCCTTGCTGGTGGCCATGTTCAATATTCCCATCCCGCTCGGCCTCGCCTTCCCTGCTGTAAAGCGCGCCTTTATGGACATCATCCCCTCGGTTCCCATCTTCGAGGAGAAGGTGTGGCAACTGAAACAGTACCTCTCCCTGGCCCTGAGGAACGGCTCGACCTTGAAGGAGCGGACTTCCCTGATGAAAGTATCAGGGGTCTTAAGCGCCTGGAACTCAGGGGAGACGAGCCTGTACACGATGAAGTTGTCCACGGAGTCCTTGGAGATCTCGAAGTGTACGACCTTGGATGCCAATATCCTTCCGGGGGCATCCCTCCGGACCCCCTTGACCTGTATCCACGCCTTACCTCCTAAGGCCTCTTTGCGTATGGTGCTCCACACCTTCGATGGAAACCACCATCTCTTCCGTTTCGTGACGAAGCTCCACCTCAAGGACGTGCCCGAGACACCGACCGTGACCTGCCAGAGGTCGTCCAGCTCGTCCTCCCATTCGACGCAAGGTTCGCAGAGGTTGGGAGGGAAGACCGCACCGTCGGGCGGGTAGGAGATCCTGAGCAGACGCGATGGGACCCTCTCCCTGTACACGCTCCTCCACCTGAGTATGTCCTCCATCGGAGTGGCCCCGGTGACCCCACTTATCCTCATCTCCCTCAACATAGCCTCGAACTGCTCCGGGGTTGCTCCGTCCACCCATCTGAACTCCCTTGGACCAGGAGGGGATGGGACCTCCTCCACCTCGGGGAGCGGATGTCCTCCTGCCAATCTGAGGTAAGCCTTGAGGTCATACACACATCTGGGCCAGTACATGACCTTCCGGACCTCGGCCACCTGGCAGGGTCCGGAGAAGAGCCTCTCGAGCTTCCTCCTTTCGTGGATGTGATGGACGTACGATATCCCCAACGATATGCAGAGCAACATGATGCCTGCCACCAAGATCTTAGGAAGTTTCATCTCCCTCCCCTACGGCGAAGCTTAAAGTACCTCCTGAGCCTTTCCTCCACCTTAGCCCTCAGATCCTCCTCACCCGACAATGTGGCGATCCGGAGGGCCAGCTTAGCTGTGGCCACAGCCTCGTCCAGGCGGTCGGATTCGGCGTAGGCGTCCGCCAGGGTGACTAAGGCCCTCGGGTCCCTGTACCTGGTCCTCCTGCACACGTCCTCCGCCAGCTGTACGGCCTCCTCGACGTTTCTTAACTTCGGGTCGGGACATATGGTCAAGATCCTGGCCAGGTCCATGGCTGCCCCGATATCGTCAGGCCTGCGGGTCAACCTGTCCCTTAGGACCTCTACGGCCTCGCCGAACTTCCCTCGAGCTATCAGGGCCATGACCAAGTTGTACAGCGCTCCAGGAAGTCCTGACTTTACCTTCAAAGCTTGCCTGAAGTTATGTATTGCTCCGTCCATGTCCCCCTTCTCGGCCAGGGCCACCCCGAGGTTGTTGTACGCTTCCGCGAAGTCGGGCATGAGCTCTAACGCCTCAAGGTAGTGAGCTATCGCCTCGTCCAACCTTCCCTTGTGGGCTAATGCTATCCCCAAGTTGTTGTGGGCCTGAGCGAAGTCGTGTCTGATCTTAAGGGCCTTACGGTAGCAGGCTATGGCCTCATCGAGCCTTCCCAGGCGGCGTAGCACATTTCCGAGGTCGTTGTACGTTCCTGCATGGTTCGGTTCGATCCCGAGGGCGAGGCGGTAATGTCTTATCGCCTTCTCCATCCTTTCCTCATAGTTCGGACTTCCGGCCGTAGAGCTGTAAAGGTAACCGAGGACCCTGTGCACGGTCGGACTATCAGGCTCCAGCTCGAGCGCTCGTTCCCCGGCGTACTCCGCCTGGGAGAGATTGCCGGCCTTCGCCGCAGCCCAACACCTCAGCGCCCATCCGTAGGCGAAGTTCGGGAGGGTCCCTGTAACGAAGCTGAACTTCCTCAAGGCGTCCTCGGGCCGGCCTTCCATCACGAGACATATTCCCGCCTCCATCTGGATCACGGGATCTTCTCCGCGACTTTCGCTCAACCTGACTATGGCCTCCCTCAAGCTCGGATCCCTCCTCCCCTGAACCACGTACCTAAGCCAGCTCGGTTTTGGAGGGTGTATAACCGGAGGTGCGCCCGCCGAGGACCTATACGTCTTCAGTTTCTTCCTCATCCGGACCGTATGTGGACCTTCAGGAGCGATCCTCTCGGCCCACGAGGCCAGCCTACCTGCCGCCTTTACATACCCCTTAAGCAGCCATATCTCGGATAGGAGCTCCATAGCAGCGGTGTTGTAAGGGTTCGCCATAAGGACCCTTCCCAAGGCCGACTCCGCGTAGTCCAAGGCGCCCGCCGCGTAGAAAAGTTCCGCCCCCGCCATCTCAGACCTCTGGAACTGCAATCCCGGCTCCTCACCGCTGGTCATCCTCAGGTGGACGGCCGCGGCTAGATAATCGCCCTTGTCGCTGTAGTACCTGGTCATGATGAGGCAGGGGTCCCTGAGTTGTCGCACGGAGGGGGAGAAGAGCAGGCCGAGCGCCCTGTCCTCCATCCCCAGCCTCAGGTACGCCTTACCCAACTCTAGCGATGCTATCCGGCCCTTAGGGGTAAGGTGAAGGGCCCTCCTCCAGTAACTCACATCCGAGCGGTAGGCGAGGTTGACCGTAGCCTGCCTGACCTGGTAGTACAGCACGATCGAGCAAAGCGCCGCGGACCCCACGATCCGGACGAACCTTCCGGGAGAGGACAGGACCGCATCCGTCGCCCCACCGAACGCTACGGAGAAGCCTGCCAGAGGGAAGTACAGATAGGCCCAAGAGATGTACTTCTCCACCCCGTTCCACGCCGTGGAAGCGAAGGGGAGCAAGGAGCAGAAGGCGATCACGACCCCCAACCCGGCCCATGTTCCCCTCCTCAGCAGCCACATTCCCGCAAGCAGGACGCCCACATCCACCGATCCCCAGACCAGGAACCTTGGGTGGGGGAAATTGAGGATGCGTCCCACGGCCTCGTGCAGCACCGAAGGGAAGCCAAGTCCTAAGAGCAGGCCCTCGGCGCAGCGACCGGTGGCACCTACGACGGAGAAGAAGCTGTACCATCCGGCCTTCGGAGGAAACTCTATGTACTTGTAGTACAGAGGGTGGGGCTTATAGAACCACCACAAGGGGGATATAGCCAAAGAGATTCCGACGAACGGCAGCAGGCGCATCAGGACCTCCTTAGGCCCCGACCTCAGGTAGAGCAGCTCGTAGGCTGCTAGGACGAGGGGGAGAGTGAACACTACCTTGGAGGTGAAGGTGCCCAGTACGAAAAGTACAAGGGAGGCGATGTAAGCCCTTCGTCCACGTGCGCCGGCGAAGGAGGAGTAGCTCAGCCACGCCCCCAGGTAGAAGCTCAGACCCAGTACATAGTGGAAGTAAGATATGTCGTTGACCAAGATCGAGGCCAGCGGATGAAGGCAGAACGAGGCGCCTGCGAAGACGGCGGGCGCAGGACGTTGGGTAAAACGTACGACCAGGAAGGACAGGAGGACGGCGTTGAGCCAGTGAAAGGCCAGGAGCCAGATGTGCCAGAAGGACGCCCTATCTGCCCCGACGAAAGTTCTGACCGCTGCCAGGATCGCGTAGCTCAGGGGCCGAAACTGACCTTCCGAGAAGGCCAAGAAATCTCGGGAGAAGACGAGGGGTATGTCCTTCCACCACGACAATAAGGGCAGGTGAAGGATGCTCGCCTCGTGGGAGACGAAGGCGGGAGCGCTCAGGTTCCGAGCGAAAGAGACGAGAAGGGCCGCGGCCAACAGAGCGAAGAAGGGAAATTTGCTGAAGGACATCTTCACATCGCTTCCCTGAAGAACTCGTATATCCTCCCCCTGTCCAGCTCTCCCGGGGTGTTGGCTACGTTATGTCCCATAACACTAAGGGTATCACTAACTAAGATCTCAAGCATATCCTCGTGGACTCCCAGGTCCCTCAGCCTGAGGTTTAATCCTAACCCCTCCTTAAGTTCCTCTATAGCCACTACAGCCATCTCGGCCGCCCTCTCCTCGGATAGGCCGGATACATCCTCCCCGAGCCATTCTGCGACCCGTGCCATCTTCCATGGGACCACTTCCGCCAGGTACTTAAGGTACGGTCCCGAAAGGGCGCAGAGCCCCTCCGCATGGGCGACGTCTAAGTGTGCACTTACGGGATGCTCCATACCGTGAAGGGCCGTCGTCCCCCCTCCGTTTATCGCCATACCTGCGGCGGTCGAAGCCAGGGACATTCCCTCCCTGGCCTCCCTATCGCTTCCGTCCTTCACGGCCCTTACGAGGAACTTCGTCACACCCCTTACGGCCTGCTCGGCCACTGCCTCCACGAAGGGATTGCACCTCTTCCCCACGAAGGCCTCCAGGGCGTGGAAGAGCACGTCCATCCCCGTTACGGCCGTTCCCCTCGGGGGGAGGCTTAAGGTAAGCTCCGGGTCAACTATGGAGGCTTTGGGGTAGGTGAAGGGGGGTCTGTTGAGGGCCCTCTTTTCCTTGAGGTTCGGCTCGGTAAGGACGGCATACGGATTGGCCTCCGTCCCCGTGCCGGAGGTGGTCGGAACCGCAATTATCGGGAGGGCCCCGCTCGGATGTTCCGAGACCACGTAGTTCCATACGGGCCTCGCTTCGACGGCCGCCACAGCTATCCCCTTGGCACAGTCCACGCTGCTGCCGCCACCTAAGCCCACGACGATGTCACAATCCTTCTTCTTCGCCTCCTCGGCTCCTTCGTCCACTAAGGTGGAAGTTGGGTTAGGAGGGATACCTTCGAAGACCTCAACATCAACTCCCGCCCTCTTTAAAGAATCCAGGGCCCTATCCAATGCCCCGGACCTTCTTGCGCTCCTCCTTCCCACTACCACGAGCGCCCTCCTTCCGAAGGAGGATGCGACCTCCCCGAGCTCCGAGAGCCTCCCCCATCCGAAGAGTATCCGGACCGGCATGTAGTGTTCGAACTTCATGTTCCCTCCTAAAAGAAGTTCCTGACGGCGAAGGCGGTCATGAGCATCACTCCCACCCCGAAGGCTCCCGCACATCCTAGGAAACATGCCAAGGCCACCGGCCTCACCTTCTCGGCCAGGTGGAAGTGGGGGCTTTCGGGGCCCGCGAAGGCGTGGAGGAGGAAGTAGAAGGACTTGAAAGCGAAACCGAAAAATATGGCGATCCCTTCCGCATAGAGCCCGGCCATGAGGACCCCGGACCAGGGGGCTGGGGCAGGTATCTTCCAGGCGAAGAGCACGGAGGAGAAGGAAACCGCCACCCCGAGGGCCACCAGCAGGCTCACCCACTTGTTCAGCTTCGGACCCATCCTTTCCCAGTGCTTCATCTCGTCCTCTCTACGAGTACCTCCTCCCCTTCCCCGACTTCCAAGGTACGGTGCGCACTCCCCTCCCTCACCGCAACTTCGAGCCTCCCGCTGCTCCCGAACAGGGCCAAGGGGACCCCCTTCAGCACAGACGAGTAGACGGGATATATCTTCGTCGTAGCCCCTCTTACCCTCACCACCGCCTCTTCTGGAGGGAACGGAAGATGTTCCATCTTTATGTTCGTTATGAGGTTGCCGAAGTGGTCCATGTGCACGACCCTTCCCAGGACGAGGTCTCCCCTTACTTCGGGTTCGGGAAGGTGCAGGTTCATCCAATCCTCGACCTCAGGTCCGAAGCTATCTAACGGAACCCCACGGACCAGATGTGCGGCGGCCGGGGCGAATATGTCCCTTCCGTGAAAAGTGTTGCTCACCTCCGGAAGCATGAGCTCCCGGTTCTCTATCGAGACTACCTGTACAGGGGGCTCCCTTCCGAGGAGGAGCGAGAAGACCCCGTTGTCCGGTCCGACGAGGAAATACCTTCCGGTGCGGAATATTAGGGCCCTACGCTCCCCTCCTACGCCCGGGTCCACGACGGCGACGTGCACTGTTCCTTCAGGGAAGTAAGGACAGGAGGCCTCCAGGGCGAACGCAGCATCCCATACCGACTGCGGTGGGACCTCGTGAGTTATGTCCACGACCGAAGCCCAGGGAACGAGCGAAAGGATGACCCCCTTCATCGCGCCGACGAACCCATCCTCCGTTCCGAAGTCCGAGGTGAGGGTGACTATCCTCACAGTTCCTCCCCGGCCCTGAGGTACAACAGGGTCATGACTATGAGTGGATATGGAAGAAAGAGGAGACCAAGAACTTGACCGATCGGAGTGGCGAACCTTGGTAGCAGGGTCAGGGGAAGGGAGACGAAGAGGAAGTTTAAGCAAATGAAGAGGATAAGAAGATACAGCACCCTCCATCCCCTTCCCTTCACCAGCTCCCGGCTCCTCCTGAGAGCGCTCCAAAACGTCCTTCCCTCCAACACCGCGACCTGGCCCGCTAAGGCGAACCACACTAAGAGCAGGAGGCCTGGGACGACGAAGATCATTATACCCAAGGTGATGAGGAAGAGGGCGGGGACCAGGGCTCCCAGGACCCTTCCCACAACATCTATGGATATGGCCTCCAATGCCTCCCTCATACCGACCTGCCTTCCCTCCCTCACTTGGGCTGTGGTCCAAACGACCGAAGAGGTCGCCAAGGCCTGGGCGAGGGTCCCCAATGTGCCCATCCATACGAGGGTCGGACCGGCAGGGAGGTTCCTCAGAAGGGACAGGACTATATAGTAGGGGAGGTATATCATAGCCACAGGGCCGAAGAAGGCCGAAAAATGCAGTTTATAAAGGCTGAGCCCATCGGAGAGAAGTCCGAGAGCGGATTCCGATGACCTTTCCACCTCAACCCCCTTCGGAGGTCCGCCCCTTCAACGCCTCCAACTCCTTGGAGAGCCTCCTCTGCCTGCCCGAGAGGCTCAGAAGGTATAGGAAGAAGCCGATCCAGACTAGCAGGTAAGCTGCGAACAAGTAGCCCATGTTACCTCCTTCCTATCCGGGAAAGCTCGTCCCCCGCCTCCTCCAAAAGGAGCCTATGGAGGAGTAAGCAAGCATACAGAAGCGTGAAAGCTGCTAAGCAGACCCACAACGTCGATGCCATCTTCAGGTCGAGGTTTAAGCCTCGCGATGTCACGACGACGCCGTGTATGCTCCTCCACCATCTCACCGAGAAGAAGACCACAGGGACGTCCAGGAAACCTACGATACCGAACACCGCAGCAACTTTTGCTATCCTTCCTTCTTCGGACAGGGCCCTAAGCAACATGTAACCCAAATATATGAGCCAAAGCACTAAGGTGGTCGTGAGGCGAGGGTCTCCCCACGGCCACCAGACCCCCCATGCCACTTTAGCCCATATTGCCCCAGTTATCAGCATAAGGGTGCAGAACAGAACTCCGACCTCGGCCGAGCTTAAGGCCAGCTTATCCCAGCGGAGGTCCCGGGTGCGTAGAAAGATTATCCCTCCGAGAAAGACCACGAAGAAGGCCAGGAAGGAAACCCACGCCAACGGCACATGGATGTAAAAGATGCGCTGAGCGCTCCCCATGGTCCTCTCGGTAGGGGCGTACAGCAGGGCCATACATAACGCAACTACCATCCCCGTTAAGGACGCTCCATCTAGGAGATAGACCAACTTCCATCTCATGGCCTTAAAAATATACCAAAAAAGGATGGGAATCTCAAGGACCTCCGAGGAGGCGGTCCCATGGCCCGGACGCAAGGTAGGACTTTTCCCCCATCCTTGCAAGGGAAATTTAGTTGACTTCGGGGGAAGTACATTATATCTTTGGGTGTGGGCAGGAGGGGATATGGAAGTCGTGCAGAAGGCAGGAGTCCTCATAGAGGCCCTCCCCTACTTGAGGAGGTTCAAGGGGAAGGTGGTGGTCGTCAAATACGGGGGAAGCGCTATGGCCTCTCCGGCCGAGGAGAGTTTGCTCTTGGACCTGATATTCTTAGAGACCGTAGGTATAAGGCCGGTCCTGGTCCACGGCGGTGGCCACGCCATAAGCAGGAGGATGGAGGAGGAAGGGATCGAAGCCAAGTTCGTGCAGGGACTCAGGGTGACCGACGGACGTACCATGAAGATAGTTGAGGAGACGCTCTTCGGGGAGGTGAACAGAGGGCTTGTGGAGGGGATAAGGAAGCTCGGGGGGAGGGCCGAGGGACTTTCTGGAAAGGAGCACAGGATCTTGCACGTAAGGAGGCATAAGGTCAAGGTGCAGGACTACGAGTTGGACATAGGATTCGTGGGCGATGTGAGGAAGGTGGAACCGGAGCCCATACTCAGGCTGTGCGGGAGGGGAGTCATACCGGTGGTCGCACCTATAGGCCTCGGGGAGGATGGGAGGGCCTATAACGTCAACGCGGACACGGCCGCGGGGGAGATAGCCGTGGCCCTCGGCGCGGAGAAGTTGGCATTTCTGACGGACGTGGAAGGGATACTTCGGGACCCCGACGATCCTGGGAGCCTCATATCCACGCTCCCTGTAAGGGATGTGGAGGAACTGATAGATGGGGGAATAGTAAGGGGAGGTATGATACCGAAGGTTAGGGCCTGCGCCGAGGCCGTCCGGAGGGGGGTGCCCAAGGCGCACATAGTGGACGGAAGGGTGCCCCATGCCCTCCTCTTAGAGATATTCACGGATAAGGGGGTGGGGACCGAGATAGTGCCCTGAGGAGGAGGAAGTGCCTTCAGCTGTCGAGGAGATGGAGGCCCTGAGGAGGCGAGCCCTGAGCTGTGCCGACTGCGAACTTTCCCGCACCAGGAGACATGTCGTGTTCGGCGAAGGGGACCCGGAGGCGGACGTAGTGTTGGTCGGGGAGGGACCTGGGGAATGGGAGGATAGGACTGGGAGGCCGTTCGTGGGAAGGGCGGGCAAGCTCTTGGATGCGGTCCTCAGGGAGGCCGGGCTTAAGAGGGAGGAGCTTTACATAACCAATATAGTGAAATGCAGGGCCGCGACCGAGGTCGGGGGCAGGCTTCGTAACCGTCCCCCTAGGGCCTCGGAGGTGAAGGCATGCAGGAAGTGGCTGGAAGCGCAGCTTGGGATAATAAGACCTAAGGTCCTGGTCTGCATAGGGGGACCTGCGGCCTCCCTCCTCCTGCATAAGGGCTTCAAGATGACCGAGGAGAGGGGGAGGTGGTTCATCGACACGCCCTACGCACCTTCGGCCATGGCGGTCCTGCACCCGGCCTACGTCCTCAGGAAGGAGGGGGATGACTTCCTTAGGGCTAGGGAGCTTCTTATAGAGGACCTTATGAAGGTACGAAGGCGACTTACGGAGGGGCTATGAGGACAAGGGAGGTGATAGAAGCGGAAGCGAAGTACCTCGTGCACACTTACTCCCGTCCCCCCCTAGTCCTGGAGAGGGGGAACGGGATGCACCTGTTCGACACTGAGGGGAACAGGTATCTGGACTTCGTGAGCGGCATAGCCGTCAACGCACTGGGTTACGGAGATTACGAGATCTTAGAGACGATCTCCGGGCAGGTCCGGAACCTCATACACGTATCCAACCTTTTCTACACCGAGCCCCAGGTCGTATTGGCCAAGATGCTCGTGGAGAGATCCTTCGCTGATAGGGTTTTCTTCTGCAACAGCGGGGCCGAGGCCGTGGAGGCGGCTTTAAAGTTCGCAAGGAGATGGGGACACGAGAACTTCTCCTCCCCCAAGGTTAGGATATTGGCTATGCATAATTCCTTCCACGGCAGAACGTACGGTGCTCTATCGGTTACCGGTCAGGGTAAGTACCATAAGGGGTTCGAGCCGCTACTTCCGGGCGTGGATTTTGCACATTTCAACGACTTAGAGTCCGTCAAGAAGGTGCTCACGCCCCAGACCTGCGCCATAATCGTGGAACCCCTTCAGGCCGAGGGAGGGGTCGTTCCGGCGGAGGGGGAATTCCTCTGGGGACTCAGGGAGCTCTGCGACGAGAGGGGGATGCTGCTCATATTTGACGAGGTCCAGTTCGGGCTCGCAAGGAGCGGGGAACTCTTCGCATACCAGCACTACGGCGTTGAGCCCGACATACTGACTTTAGCGAAGCCTTTGGGAGGAGGGCTTCCCCTGGGGGCTGTGTTGGTGAGGGAAGAGGTGAGCCAATACATAGGTCCCGGGGACCATGCCTCCACGTTCGGAGGTGGACCCCTGGTCTGCTCGGTCGGGGTAAAGGTGTTGGAGAAGTTGTCCGATCCGAAGTTTTTGATGAAGGTCAGGGAGAACGGAGACTACCTCCACGACAGGCTAAGGAGGCTCAAGGCGAGGAGGTCGGAGGTGAAGGAGGTCAGAGGCATAGGCCTCATAGCCGGGGTAGATACGGAGTTTGAGGCTAAGACCCTCGTGGAGGAGTTCAGGAAGAGGGGGGTGCTCGTGTGCACGGCGGGCTCCAACACCCTGAGGTTCCTCCCACCGCTCATAGTGGAGAGGAGGCACATAGACGAGGTGGTGGACGTCTTTCACGAGATATTGGAACAGGGAAATGCCGATCTATCAAAAGGTGATGAATATGGGAGGCGAGATGGGAAAGGTTAAGAAGGTCGTCCTAGCCTACTCGGGAGGCCTGGATACATCGGTTATAATACCTTGGCTCAGGGAGAACTACGGGTGCGAGGTCGTGGCGATGACGGCGGACCTCGGTCAGGGAGAGGACATGGATGCCCTCAGGGAGAAGGCTCTCAGAAGCGGGGCGAGCAAGGTCTACATAGAGGACCTGAGGAGGGAGTTCGTGGAGGAGTTCATCTTCCGGGTTTTGAGGGCCGGGGCAGTGTACGAGGGTGGATATCTTTTGGGCACAGCCTTTGCGAGGCCCCTCATAGCACGGAGACAGGTCCAGATAGCCGAGGCCGAAGGGGCGGACGCTGTAGCCCACGGGGCTACGGGGAAGGGGAACGACCAGGTACGGTTCGAACTCACCTACAAGGCCTTGGCCCCCGAACTTAAGGTCATAGCCCCGTGGAGGGAGTGGGAGATAGGTTCCAGGGAGGAGGAGTTGAAATACGTAAGGGAGAGGGGGATACCGGTCCCCGTGGATGAGGAGAAGATATACAGCAGGGACAGGAACCTTTGGCACCTCAGCCACGAGGCTGGGCCCCTGGAGGACCCCTGGACCACCCCACCCGACGATGTGTACCAGCTTACATCCAACCCGAGGGATGCCCCAGACGAGCCGGAATACCTTGAGATAGAGTTCGAAGGGGGGATACCCGTCGGCATGGACGGAAGGAAGCTTGCCCCTGTGGAGCTTTTGGAGCATCTCAACGAAGTGGCGTCCAAGCACGGGGTGGGAAGGACAGATATGGTGGAGAACAGGCTCGTAGGGATAAAGTGCAGAGGGGTGTACGAGACCCCAGGTGGGACGCTTCTGTACGTGGCCCACGAGGACTTAGAAAGGTTCGTTTTGGACAGGGACACGTACCACTACAAGCAGCTCGTCGCCTTGAGGTACGCCGAGCTTGTATACTACGGCCAGTGGTTCAGCCCTCTGAGGGAGGCGCTGGACGCCTTCGTGGAGAGGACTCAGGAACATGTGACGGGAAGCGTGAGGCTCGTGCTCTATAAGGGTTCGTGCAGGCCGGTCGGAAGGAAGAGCCCTTATTCTATTTATTCTAAGGACTTGGCCACGTTCGGGAAGGGGATCGGGTACGACCACAGGGACGCTGGCGGGTTCATAAAGCTCTTCGGCCTCCAGCAGGAGCTTTTGGGAAGGGTGCGTAGGGGATGAACGCGTGGAGCGTGAGGCCGGCCAGGGTGGAGGACGCTAAGGCCATAGTCGGACTCGTATCCTACTATGCGGATAAGGGTCTGCTCCTCCCGAGGTCCCTGAGCCATATCTATTCCCATATAAGGGACTACATGGTCGCCGAGGTGGACGGAAGGGTCGTAGGATGTGGGGCCTTGGAGGTAGTGTGGGGGGGGCTCGGGGAGGTGAGGTCGTTGGCGGTGGAGGAGGGGATGAGGGGGCTCGGGATAGGGAGGGCCTTGGTGGAGCACCTTCTGGAGGACGCAAGGAGGCTCGGGCTCGATAAGGTCTTCGCCCTTACGTATATAGAGGATTTTTTCGAGCAGTTCGGGTTCCGTAGGGTTCCCAAGGAGAGCCTACCCCACAAGATATGGAGGGACTGCATACACTGTCCGAAGTTTCCGGAATGTGACGAGGTTGCGATGATATTAGAACTAACTTGAAGGGAGGGAAGATGGCGATAAGGAGAGCTTTGATAAGCGTCTCGGATAAGAAGAACGTGGTGGATTTCGCAAGGGGGCTGAGGGAGCTAGGGGTGGATATAATATCCACGGGCGGGACGGCAAGGCTCCTTAAGGAGAACGGGATCCCAGTCAGGGAGGTCTCCGAGCTCACAGGCTTTCCGGAGATACTCGGGGGGAGGGTAAAAACTTTGCATCCCAAAGTGCACGGCGGGATATTGGCTCGGAGGGAGGACCCTGAGCACATACGCCAGGCAGAGGAGCTCGGAGTAGAACTTATAGATATGGTAGTCGTAAACCTATATCCCTTCGAAAGCACTGCCCGAAAGCCGGGGGTGGGCTTGGAGGAACTCGTGGAGAACATAGATATAGGTGGACCGACCATGATAAGGAGCGCTGCCAAGAACTACAAGTACGTGGCGGTGGTGACGGACCCGGAGGATTACGGTTGGATATTGGAGGAGCTGAGGGGGAACGGGGACCTCTCCGAGGACTCCAGGAGGAGGCTCTGCGTCAAGGCCTTCAGGAGGACTGCGGACTACGATTCTGCCATAGATAAGGTCCTCAGCGAGAGGCTCGTCGGGAAAAAGGTATTGCGCCTTTCCTTCCGTGAGGGGAGGAAGCTCAGGTACGGGGAGAACTGGCACCAGAAGGCGGCCTTTTACACCGCGGGAGCGGAAGGAAGCTGTGTGGCCAACGCGAAGCAGCTCTGGGGAAAGGAGATGTCCTACAACAACTACTTGGACGCTGACTCCGCCTTAGAGGCCGTGAGGGAGCTGAGGGATGAGGTGGGTGTGGCAGTTATAAAGCACACCAACCCGTGCGGGTACGCTACGGGGGAGACCTTAAGGGAGGCCTTGGAGGCGGCCTGGGAGGGGGACCCTGTGAGCGCCTTCGGGTCGATAATAGCCTTCACCAGGTCGGTGGACTTGGAAGCGGCGGAGTTTTTGAGGGGGAAGTTCGTGGAGATATTGATAGCCCCCGGATACGAGGAGGGCGCCTTAGAGTTCCTTAGGTCCCATAAGAAGGACACGAGGATCTTGGATGTGCCTCCCTTGGACCTGGAGCCCGAGGATGTGACCTACAGGTACGTGCGGGGCGGGATGTTGGAACAGGAGAGGGACCGGAGGTTGATGGAGAAGTGGGAGGTCGTGACGAAGAAGAACTTCCCCGAGGATAAGAGGTCCCTTGCGGAGTTCGCGTACAAGGCGGTCAAGCACACTAAGTCCAACGCTATAGTCCTCGCCAGGGAATATAGACCTGGATTCTACCAAGTCCTGGGGATGGGATCCGGTCAGCCCAACCGTGTGGATTCCTTCAGGAAGTTGGCCCTCTCCAAGGCGAAGGAGAACTTGAGTAGGTTCCACAGTTCCGAGGCGCCGGACATGCCGTTGGAGGATTATATAAATGCACAGCTCAGGGAGGTCGTTCTGGCGTCGGACGCCTTCTTCCCGTTCCCGGATGTCGTGGAGCTTGCCGCGGAGGCCGGGATAAGGTACGTAGTCCAGCCGGGGGGGTCCGTGAGGGACCCCGAGATCGTAGAGACGGCCGACAGGCTTGGGGTTGCTATGGCCTTCACGGGGACGAGGCACTTCCTACACTGAGCGGAGGAGATATGAGATTTTCCTTGGGAAGTTTCTTCTCCAACGATGTCGGGGTGGACCTCGGGACGGCCAACACGCTGGTCTATGTCAAGGGAGAGGGGATAGTCGTAAACGAGCCCTCCATAGTGGCCTTGGACAGGGAGCGAGGGAAGCTTATAGCGGTCGGAGCCGAGGCCAGGGAGATGATGGGCCGCACCCCGGAGAACATATTGACAGTGAGGCCCTTGAAGGACGGCGTGATAGCGGATTTCGACGTGGCGGAGGAGATGCTGAGGTACTTCATCCGCAGGGCCCAGAGGAACAGGTTACTCGTCAGGCCCAAGGTAGTGGTATGCGTGCCGTCCGGGATAACCGAGGTGGAGAAGAGGGCCGTGAGGGACGCGGCGGAAAAGGCTGGGGCGAGGGAGGTGTTTCTCGTGGCCGAGCCCATGG
>DTYS01000304.1 GCA_012961755.1 Candidatus Latescibacterota bacterium | reverse complement strand
GGCAGGATACTGGGTGTTAGTGGAGAGGTGGCCCGAGGGGGTGATGTTCGCATCCGCGAGGGAATACAGGAGGACCTTCCTCTTCCTCGGCCTCGGGGCGGGAGCTTTGGCCTTGGCCCTCAGCCTCCTCCTCTCACGGAGGCTCACCGGGCCCCTTATGGCCCTGAGGGAAGGGGCGCTCAAGCTCGGGAGGGGGGACCTCGACCATAGGCTCTCCGTCCACACCGGGGACGAGATAGAGGACGTGGCCGAGGCGTTCAACCAAATGGCTGAACAGCTCCAGGGTCTCTACCGCAACTTGGAGGAGAAGGTCAGGAAGAAGACCGAGGAGCTCGAGGAGGCTTACAGGGAGCTCGTAAGGGCCGATAAGATGGCGGCCCTGGGGACCTTAGCCGCGGGGGTAGCACACGAGATAAACAACCCCTTAGACGGAATCCAGGGCTGCGTAGCGAGGATAAGGAAGCATCCCGACGACCCGGAGAGGACCTTGACCTACCTGGACCTCGTGGAGGAGGGCCTTGAGAGGATAGGGAGGGTCGTGGGCCAACTCCTCGACCTCTCCAGGAGCAGGGAGCTCTCCATCTCCCCCACCGACCTCAACAGGGTCCTTGAGGACACGCTGGTCCTTGCGGACTACCAGCTGAGGAAGGGGGACGTAAAGGTCGTCAGGGAGCTTGACCCCGAGCTTCCCAGAGTCCTCGGGGATGGGCACTACCTCGGCCAGGTCTTCCTGAACCTCTTCTTGAACGCCCTGGCTGCCATGCCTGAGGGAGGGACCCTTACGGTCAGGACCTTCACGAGGGACGGATGGGCGTGCGCCGAGGTGAGGGATACGGGCGTGGGGATATCCGAGGAGGATATCGGCAGGATATTCGACCCCTTCTTCTCAAAGCGTCCCTCGGGCGAGGGTACCGGCCTCGGGCTTTCGGTCTCGTACGCCATAATCAAGGAGCATGGGGGGAACATAGAGGTGGAAAGTGCCCCGGGAAGAGGGGCCACCTTCCGAGTTCTACTGAGGACCGTGCGATGAGGGTCCTGCTCGTAGAGGATGACAGGGTCGCCAGGGTCCCCCTCAGGGACGACATAGCCGAAGCCGGGTACGATGTGGACGAGGCGGGCTCGGCCGAGGAGGCCCTGGAACTTCTAGGGAGGAAGGGGTACGATGTGGTGGTGACCGACCTCAGGATGCCGGGCATGGACGGGATAGAGCTTTTGGAAAGGATCAAAGCCGAAAGCCCCGACACCGAGGTCATAGTCATCACCGCCTACGGCACGGTGAGGACCGCGGTCCGGGCTATGAAGCTTGGAGCGTACGAGTACCTCACCAAGCCCTTCGACAACGAGGAGCTGTTACTCCTCCTGGAGCGCGTCCGCAGGATGAAGGAGGTGATGGAGGAAAACGTCCGGCTGAGGAGGAGGCTTGAGGAAAGGTACAGGCTTGAGGATATGGTAGGGAAGAGTCACAAGATGCAGGAAGTATTTCACCTCATCCGCACCGTGGCCTCGTCCGACAGCACCGTGCTCCTCCAGGGGGAGACGGGAACTGGTAAGGAGCTCGCCGCCCATGCGATACACGGACTCAGCCCCAGAAGGGACGGTCCCTTCGTCAAGGTAAGCTGTGCCGCCCTCTCGAGGGAGCTTTTAGAGAGCGAGCTCTTCGGACATGTAAAGGGGGCCTTCACCAGCGCCATAAAGGACAAACCTGGGAAGTTCGAGATCGCGGACGGTGGGACGATATTCTTAGACGAGGTGGACGATATACCTTTAGAGCTTCAGGTGAAACTCTTAAGGGTCCTCCAGGAAAGGGAATTCGAGAGGGTGGGAGGGACCAGGACGATAAGAGTGGATGTGAGGGTCATAGCGGCGACCAAGGTGGACCTACTGGAGAGGGTCCGCAGGGGCCTGTTCAGGGAGGATCTGTATTACCGCCTTAACGTAGTGCCGATCCGCCTTCCCCCTCTAAGGGAGCGTAAGGAGGACGTTCCCCTCCTTATGAAACACTTCCTCAGGAAGCTCGGGGCCGAGGGAAGGATAGAGATGACCCCGGAGGCCATGAAGCTCCTAATGGACTACGACTGGCCCGGAAACGTCAGGGAGCTCGAGAACCTAGTAGAGAGGCTCGTGGTGATGGGCGCGGGCCCGAGGGTGGGTCCCAAGGACCTCCCTCCCGAGATAAGGTCCCCCGCACCTATGGAAGGGAGGCCGTCCTTAAAGGAGGTCCTGAGGAGGCAGGAGGAGCTCGAGAGGATGATAAGGATGCTCGGAAGCTCAGAGCCCAGGCTCGGCAATGCGTCCTTCGAAGAGATAGTGGAGGCCAAAGAGAGGGAGCTTATAACCGAGGCGCTCCGTCGAACTGGAGGGAATAAGACCAAGGCGGCCGAACTCCTTAAGATGAAGCTCTCCACCTTCAGGGACAAGATGAAGAGGTTGGGGTTGGCGTGATGTCGCTCATATCCTTAGAGGACGTCTGGGTGGAGAAGGGGAAGATAAAAGTACTGAGCGGAATCTGGCTGGAGGTCGAGAGGGGGGAGTTCCTCTTGGTCTTAGGGCCCACGGGAGCTGGAAAGAGCACGCTTTTAAGGGTGCTACACATGGACGAGCGGCCCACGAGGGGTAGGGTGCTCGTGGACGGGAAGGTGGCGAAGTTCGGGGGGAGGGAGGTGGCCCTCTGGAGGAGGAGGGTCGGTATGATATTTCAGGACTTTAAGCTGCTTCCCGACAGAGATGTGCTTGAGAACGTGGCCTTCGCTTTGTACGTCACGGGAATGGGGAGGAGGGATGCGAGGAGAAGGGCCTTAGAGGCGCTGGCGTCCGTAAACATGGCGCACAGAAGGCACGATATGCCCTACGTGCTGTCGGGGGGGGAGCAACAGAAGGTGGCGATAGCCAGGGCCCTCGTCCACGGCCCCGAGCTTCTGTTGGCCGACGAGCCGACGGGAAACCTCGACAGGGAGGCCGCGGAGGACGTCCTTCAGCTCATAGAGAGGGTGCATAGGGAGGGGACCGCGGTGGTCTTAGCTACACACATGTGGGAGCTCGCCGGAAGGTGGCCCTTCAGGAAGGTCCTGCTTGAAGGGGGAAGGGTGAGGGAAGGATGAACGAACTTTGGGAGTTCGGGCTCGTGGCCTTCTCAACCCTCTTCGTGATAGTCGACCCTGTGGGAGCGGTGCCGGCGTTCTTAGCCATGACCCGGGGGGAGGAAGCGAGCTTAAGGGCGAGGACCGCTCGTACAGCCTCCTCTACCGCCTTCTTGGTCTTAACCTTCTTCGCCCTGACGGGCAGGCGGCTCTTCCACCTCCTCGGCCTCTCCCCCGAGGCCCTGAGCATAGCTGGAGGCGTGATACTCTTCGAGGTATCCCTCAGCATGCTTAAGGTCCGACCCTCCAGGCTCATGCGCACCCCCGAGGAGATAGAGGAGGGAGTGAGGAAGGAGGAGGCCGGCGTCATCCCCTTAGGGGTCCCTATGCTCGGGGGGCCGGGAGCGATAACTGCTGTGGTAGTGCTCATGTGGAGGGTCCGCTCTCCGGTTCATCTCGCAGTCCTTTTGACTGCCATAGCGGCCGTATCCCTCGCCACCTACTTTATCCTAAGGGGAGGCACGTTCGTTGAGAAGGCCCTCGGTGATACCGGGATGAAGGTCGTGACAAGGCTCATGGGTCTGCTTCTGGCGGCCCTATCCGTGCAGTTCGTACTCAACGGCGTCTCCAAGTACGTAACCGGAATAAGGGGGATAGGATGACGGAATCGCTGGAGGAGAGGATAGCCGAGGCGGTGGTCCGTGCCCTTAGAACCAGGAACGGGCTCGGAGTGCGAGAAAATCTCTTGAAGCATAAGCTCTTAAGCGGTAACCACGTTGTGGGGGTGGTGGTCACGATCCCGAGCCCGACTGTGGCCGAGCTTTTGGCGAAGGTGGGGTTCGACTTCCTCTGGCTGGACCTTGAGCACGGACCTGCGAGTTTGGAGACCGCCCAGACCATGGTCGCTGTCGTCGAGGGGACGGACGCCACTCCCCTCGTAAGGGTGGCGTGGAACGATCCGGCCCTCATAAAGCGCACCTTGGACGTCGGCCCCCACGGCATCATAGTCCCCATGGTCTCGTCCGCCGAGGAGGCCGAGATGGTCGTGAAGGCCTGCAAATATCCACCCCAAGGTGTGCGGGGGGCGGGCCTTTCGAGGGCCCAAAGGTACGGACTGGAGCTGGAAGCGTACCTTAGGAGGGCCAACCGTGAAGTGATGGTGGTGGTCCAGATAGAGGATGTGGCGGGGGTGGAGGCGGCCGAGGAGATAGCTCAGGTGGAGGGAGTAGACGTGATGTTAGTCGGACCTTTGGACCTGTCGGGCTCGATGGGGGTCCTCGGCCAGATGGACCATCCCATGGTCCAGGAGGCGTTGGAACATGTGGCCAATGTGTGCCGGGAACACGATGTAGTGGCCGGGACCTTGGTCATGGACCCGGAGGGTGTGAACAGGGAGTTCAGGAGGGGGTTCAGGTTCGTGGCCATGGGGGTGGATGTCGCGTACATGGTCAACCACGCTCGAAGCCTCCTCTCGCAGGTGAGACCTCCAGCTCCTCCCTCCCCTCAGGCCTGAGCTCACACCATAGGTACCCCCCTTCCTCCTTCGCACGGACCGACCTTCCGTTCCTCAGGAGCTCCCCCCTCCCAGGAAGTCCGACCTCGGCCACACACTCCGGAGGGGCATCCAAGCTGAGGCGCAATTTCCCTCCCTCTAACCTCCAGGAGGCCGACACCTTTCCGAACGGGGTCGGAACCTCCCCCTCCACCCACTCCAACCCACAGGGCCTAGGCATCACCCTAAACTTCCTCCAACCCGGCTCTAGAGGCATGACGCCCAGGATGTAAGCCGAGAGCAGGTACGTAGGTCCGGAGGAAGCTCCGTAACATCTCACCCCTCCCTCCCAGTCCTCCCACCAGGTGGTGGCCCCCTCTTCTAACATCCTCCCCCATCTTTTGAGGACCTCCAGGGCCTCCTTCCGACCCATCTTGAGAAGTGCCTCAGCTGCGTAGGAGAGCTGAGGGGGTGGGCAGGATAATCCCTCGGGAGGTACCCTCACATCCTCCCTTACGCCGAAGCACACGGCCAGGAAGTCCGCAAGTCCATCTTCATCGTGGGGATAGATCTTGGTCAAGGTTGCTACGGCGTTGAGCTTACCCAAGTACCTGGCGTAACCGGCCTCATCCCCGAGGAGGCGGGCTATCCTTGAAGCAGCCCGGAGCGCCCCGGCGTAGAACATGTTCGTATCGGCGTCTTCCAAAAGTCCGTCCTTCCCCTCGTACGTTTCCATCCCCTCCAAGGTCCTCTCCAGATAGGGGAAGAGCTCCCTGACAAGCTCCGAGTCTCCACTGTACAGAACGTACTCCCACAGGGATATCGCCCAGAGGGCCGAAGCTCTCGGAGAGCTTGGGAAGGGCACGCCCGAGGGATGTGCTTCCCTGAGCATCCCGTCCTCCCCCTGAGAGCGGGCGAACTGGCGCAACGTCCGTGAGATAAGCTTGTAATCGCCGAAGGCATAGTAGTTGATCAAAGCCTCGGTCCTGGCATCCTCGGGCCTCTGGATGCGGGTGTGGGGGTCGCTCTCGTACGCGTCGTACATGCAGAGCTTGACGGTGTACCTCCCCACCTCCCATATCCTGTTCAGGAGCTCGTCCGAACATACGAAGCTCCCCAGTTCCCGCACCGGATAGCCAGTGAGGTTCACCCCGACCTCCCTGAGCCTTACAGGCCCGGTCGCCCTTCTGAAGGTGAGTTGTATGTACCTGAAGGCCCTCCTTCCGAACGTTTCCCACACTTGTACCCCTTCTCTGCATATGTACCGGTCCGCATAGTGCCTACCACCCTCGGCCGGGACCAAGCGTCCACCCTCCAATTCGTCCCCGTATCCCAGGTCCACCACCGTCCCATCCGGGGCCTCCAAGGATATCCTCGGGTATCCCACGACCTCCCTCCCGAAGTCCAGGACGACGGCGGAGGGCTCCCCGGCGGGGATGACCATCCCCCCCTCTTGGAACTTCGAAGGCTCTATCTCCTCTTCGGACATACGCTCCGCTACGCTGTTCCACGGGACCCACTCGACCTCCCCTCCCTTGCCCGGGCATACTAATCCGAAGTCCAACCCCCCTTCGGGAGGATAACGTGTGGAGAACCCCACGCACTCGTCCCCGACCATCTCGTTCTCGAACGGGCCTATGGCCATCCAATAGGGGCCGCATCCGAGGTCCCTCACCGCCGAGACTCCTACGTCTCCATCTAAGTCCAGATATACCTTCCATTCCCCCGCGCTATGGTCGCTCTTGAGCAAGAGCTCGTGCCATCCACTATCCAAGGTTAACCTCACCCTGTGCTGCCCTGGCTCCGCCCTCCCGTGCATATGATAGGAGAGTACCTCCTCCCCGTCCACCCAAAGCTTCACCCCCCCACTGCTCCCCAAGGAAAGCTCCACCTCCTGGCTCCCTTCGGACCAGAGGTACGTGGAAAGGTACGCAACTGCGTCCCTCCCCCCGAACCTTTCGCCTAAGTTGAAGCTGAAGGACTTACCCTCCGGAGGCTTGCACCTTCCCACCACGACCACCCTCCCGGCAGGCAGGAATTCCTCCATGGGGAGCGGCATCCCCCGCGGCTCTAAGCTGCTCCAGGGTCCGGCCTCGGCCGGGGCCAGGACTGTCGTCTTCCTCCAGTCAACCTCCTCCCTCCTCGCGTCGTACTCCTCGCAGAACCCCAACCCAGGCCCCATCCTGAAGCTCCTCCGGTCCCACGCCATCGTCCTCCCGACCTCCCAGGAGCGGTCCGAGCGCACGGAGAACGCCCTTCCGGTCATCGTCTTCCCCTCCAGCTGGAATAGGAACCCCCCCCTGACGGGGACGTCCCCGTACGTGTCCTCGCCCGGGTAGTGCACGATGGCCATGACCTCGTTCTTCCCTTTGACGAGTACGGGGGTCAGGTTATAGCGGTCGTAGCTTCGCCGAAATTGGTCACCTCTGGCCGGTCCCCTTCCCATGTACCTTCCGTTTACGTACAGTTTGTACATGCCATCGGCGGTGCAATAGGCCAAGGCCTGAGCGACCTGGCCGGGGATGTTGAAGCTCTTGCGGAAGCACAAGTATACGTTCTTGGAACTTACCCATTCCTGGGCCCATATCCACCAGGCCTTCCATTCCATGTTCCCCCCTGTTGACAAATTCTTACGAGCAGTTTATATTGTCGATTCTATGGGATATAGACGAGCAAGCATGATCCTTATAGACGGCGCCAGGTACGATGTCCTCTCCGAACTCGTGGTCGAGGGTAAGCTGCCCAACCTGAGAAAGCTGGACATGCGTCGAGCCGTCACCGTCTTTCCATCCACTACCGGCCCGGCCTATCTTCCCTTCCTTACGGGCTTCTTTCCAGGGGAGCTCGACGTGCCCGGCATACGCTGGCTTTCTAAGGATGCCCTGGCCCGGAACTTCCTCCACCCACACGCCCGCAGGAGCTATATGGGTTACGAAGCTGTTTTCTTCAACAGGGACATAAAGGCTAGAACCATATTTCAGTACTTCCACAAACCCTGGGCGATCTTCAGCCTGATAACCAAGGGTCTCTCCCCCCGGGGGAACCGCACGCGGTGGGTCCGTCGACTTATGTACCCTTACTCCCACTTCCTTCACGACTGGAGGCCTTTGGAACGTACATTCGCCCGGAAGCTGATCGAATGGGCCGAGTCCGATTCCGACTTTCTCTTCGCCGTATTTCCATCCGTGGACGGATTCTCCCACCTGTATCATCCCTTCCATCCTAAGGTGCTGGAGTCGTACCGAAACTTCGACCGAGCCCTCGGGACCATGTTGGAGGTCCTCCGGAAGAGGGGGGAGCTGAAGGATACCCTCGTGCTCGTGGTTTCCGACCATGGCCTCAGCCCTACCCGTACCCACGTAGACCTCGCCCGTTTCCTGCACGAGAGGTTCGGATGTCTATACTATCCCTTAGTCTTCAAGCCCGGAGCTTCATCAGCAGAGATGGTGTCCGGAAACGGAATGAGCCACATCTACCTCAAGAACGGCACATGGAGAGGACGGACCTTCTACGAGGACATAGAAGACCTTCAGCTCCTGGAGGACCTCCTGAAGTTGGAGGGGATGGACTTCCTGGCCTGCCGTACAAGGGAGGGCGCCATCCTGGTCCTCGGCAGGAGGGGAAGGGCCAAAGTCCTCTCAGAAGGGGGCCGCGTACTCTACGAGTTCGAAGGGGAGGACCCCTTGAGCTTCGGAGGATCCGGCACCTTCTCTTCCCTCGAAGTCTTAGAGAGGACCTTCTGCGGAGAACATCCCGATGCCCCCCTGCAGCTCCTCCAGCTGTTCTCATCCGAGCGCACCGGAGACATAGTTGCAAGCGCCAGGCCTGGATACGACCTCAGGGCCCGGTGGGAGTTTCCCGAACATCGGTCCACCCACGGGGCCCTCACCAAGGACCAGATGCTCGTACCAGTGCTATCCAACGCCCCCCTCCCCCCTGAGCCCATGCGCACGGTGGAACTGTTCGGCTGGATCTTGAAACTCTCCGGAAGGGACCATGGCGAAACCCCAACTGACTGAGGAAGACCTAAGGGGCAAGCTCAAGGGTACATCCCTTCAAAGGGGGGTGATCCTCTTCCTGCTCTTCACCGCTGCTGGCTTTTGTCTTATCTTTCTATTAAACAGAGACTTAAATGTACTTGAGAGCATTTCCTACCTTCGCCACGTTCGGTCGAGCTTCGTTCCCGCCCTTATCTCCCTTATGCTATTGGATTGGTCCTTGGGAGCATATCGTCTCTACATCTTCGCTCACAATGTGAACCCCGAAGTTTCCTTCTGGGACTGCTTCCGTGCTAACTTGGCGAACATGTTCATGGGAGGGGTGACCCCTTCCCAGACCGGTGGAGGAGCGGCTCACCTATACATACTGAACCGAGCGGGGCTCCCCCTGTCGGCCGGGATAGCTTCATCCGTTATCGCCTTCCTGACTACGGTCATGGTGCTCTTCTTAGGAGCTGCGGCCTCCTTCTGGTACTTTCCCGCCCTAAGTTTCGGGAAGGGCTCGGGCTTCCTGAGGGGGAGCGCTCCCTTCATAGCCTTCTTCGTGCTCCTATCGGCCTTGGGCGTCCTAGCTCCGGTCCGGGTCCTACAAGTATTCAGATTACTCCTAAGCCCCGTAAGGCTCTTAAGTCGGAGGACCTGGGGGTTCCTGGAACGGGGTATGGACAAGCTATACGAGATAACACAGGAGTACAAGGGATACATGGGCCTCTTCCTCCTCCGTAGGACCTATATCGTCCTCTACTCCGTGATCCTCACCGGAGCACTCTACTTCAACAAGTTCTTCATAGGCTACGTGGTTGCCGAGGCTATGGGACTTAAGGTAGCCTTCTGGCCGACCGTGCTTGTGCAGGTGTTGGTAACCTTCATAAGCTATGTCGCGCCCAGCCCCGGGGGAAGCGGCATAGCGGAGCTTTCCTCATCTTACTTCATGTCCAACCTCATACCCGTGGAGGCCACCCCGGCCTTCGCAGGGATGTGGAGGATATTGACGATGTACTGCGCTATGGCGATGGGAGGCTTCTTCCTGACCCAGCAACTTCGCAGGGACTACTTGAAGCTCAGCGACCGTACGAACGGACCTCGTACCGGAGGTCGTGGGCGTCGGGCACCATCCCCGTGATCCTTATCACGATGCTACCATCTATCACGAACGGTAGATGCCAATCCAACGTCCTCCACCTGACCGTCCTTATGTGGACTACTGCGGTGGCTCCTCCCGGGACAGGCTGTATAGTTATCTCTATCGGGCCCTTGCCGTAAGGTATGGGTTTAAGTTCCCCCTCTATGAGCTGTTCGTCCACCTTCTCCAACCTCGCCCTTATCCATGGGCCATAGTCAGGGTGGTCCTCCCTCCATGAGTTCTCCACGTATATCCTCCCGTCCTCCTTGATATTGGGACCCGCACCCTCCCCGCAGTTTACGATCGAAGCGACCAATGCCAAGGTCCAAATCAAGTATCGCATATCCATTCCCCCTCTGACTTGCGCTGAAGGCTACATAGAGGTGACAAGTTCTTATACACCGACAAGTTCAACTAAGAGCCTCATCATCTCTCCCTCCTCAGGATGTAATCCCCCAGTTCCCTCAACCTATCCCTGTAGTCGGAGGGTGGGAGAGTCTCGAGAGCTTCCATCCCCTCTTCCATATATTTCGTGGCCAGAGCCCTCACCCTGTCCACCGCTCCGGACTCCACGAACCAACTTCTCACCTCCCGTACCTCATCCTCGTCCGCATCCCTGTTTCCCAATATAGACAAGACCTTCCCCCTAAGCTCCGGCTCGGCGTACCTTAGGGCGAAGTACGCCACGAGGGTCTTCTTTCCCTCCCTTATGTCCGAACCTACCGGCTTCCCCAGGGTCCCCTCGTCCCCAATGACACCCAAAACGTCGTCCACTAGCTGGAAAGCCGTACCGCACCTGCTGGCGAACTCCGATAGGGCCCTCACATAGGGAAGCCCTTCGTCCGGAGCGTCCAATCCCACCATAGCCCCAGCCTCGGCGGCGAACGCGTAGAGGACACCGGTCTTCTTCCAGAGCATGTCCATTATCTCCTCGGGAGAAAGCTCGTCGATGTGCTTGGCCGCATACTGTACATCTAAGACTTGTCCCTCCACTAAGGTGGGAAGCACCCGGCAGGTCATACCCTCCACGAGCTTCAAAGCGACCTCGCAGGAGACCCCCCTTCGGGCCGATTCGGCGATGAGGCCTATCGCCCATCCATGCTGGGCATCCCCTGCCAGTATCCCCATCGAGACCCCATAGTGCTCGGCCTCCTCCTCCTCGAACCCGAACTCTTCCATAGCCCGGCCTTTGAACGCGGTATGTACGGTCGGGGCTCCCCTCCTAAGCTCGTCCCTATCTATTATGTCGTCGTGAACGAGCGTGAAGGTGTGGAAGATCTCTATGCCGGCCGCCACGGGCAAGGCCTTATCCTCCTCCCCTCCAACGGCCCCGCACGAGAAGAGCACCAACGCTGGCCTCAGGGCCTTGCCCCCGGCCCTTATGTAGCTCTCCACGGCCTCCCTGATGTGAGGAGGGGAGAGCTGGACGAGCCAGGGATGCTCCAGAAGGAAGTCCCTCACCTCCTTAGCCCTGAGCCTAAGTTCCTCGAGGAGACAATCCATAGCTGCCGAACAACCTCCCCCACTTGGAGCTTAAGAACCTCCTGAAGTAACGCCTCCCCTTGGTCGGCCACCAGATGTGGTCGTGGTAGACGAAGGAGCCGAGGACGAAGATGTAGACCAAAGGTGTGTGGAAGAACAGCTTCTGGATAGACCTCAGAGGCCCGAACCACAACAGGTCCCCGACCCTGCTGGCCATGTTGTCCCCGACGCTGAAGCCTAAGTTCATCTCCGATATGTCGTCCCCGACCACCTCTATCTCCCTCGGGTCCCCGACCCCGAGACCAGCTTCGTGCGCCAGGCGGATGTATCTTATCGACATAGGATCAAAGCCCATGACCTTGGCAGCAACGGCGTCCACGGAGACCTGATCCCCGCTGGCCAGCAACAAGTCCACTTCCACAGGCCTCATGGTCCTCGGTCCAGGACCGTCCCCCGCAGTGGTCCCGTCCATTACGGCGAATATTCCGGTATGTATCTCCTTCTGTATCCGAAGGAGGTCCACCAAAGTCTCGTGTATCACACTGTGAGTGTAGTGGCGCTTGGTGTTCAGGAGTCCTCCGAAGGCGTTCTTCATAGCGCCAGTTGTGGTTGTATATATATGACATTTAAGTGTAGGCATGTGAACTATATTCTTCCCCACGAAGTAATCCGGAATCTTGATCCCCTTAGGGTAAATCTTGTGAAGTACGAGCATTGGCCCCTTAGGCTCATAGGTCACCCACCTTATGTCCTCATCACGGAAGTTGTACAACACCGGAACCTTATACTTACGAAATACCGGGACGAACCTATTGAGCCTCTCCCCCTTGAACGGGTCCGTTACCACAGTATCGTTCTCCACCGCCACCAGGTCGTCGTATCCAGCCTCCAGGAGCGTCCTTATAACCCCCTCCAACTGCCAGGGGGTGGTGTTGGCCCCTGGAAAAGGGAAGTGCCAGGATATGTTGGTCTTAAGTATAGTAGTCCTTCCAGGAGCGAGGTATTCCTTGAAGTCCGCAAGTTCCATGAGCCTGTGGATATCGTCCAGGACCCTACAGGGCTCCGTCCTAAGAGCTGCGACCTTGGCCCTCATCCAATATCTCCAGTCTGAAGCCCTCCTCACCTTCCACGAGCTTCCTCACCCTGGTCCTCGCCCTATCCAATATTTCCTCGCAGGCCTTCGCAGCCTTCATTCCCTCCTCGAAGGCCTCCAGGGCCTCCTCCAAGCTCAGGTCACCGGACTCGAGCTTTTCCACCGCCTCCTCGAGCTTCCTCAGCTCATCCTCGAACCTCGGCATCCTGCCCTCTCCAAGGGATTAGCGTAACAATACAGACACCCACCCGGACACCTCTGCGTGTACCATCCCACATCTATAGATATCGTACATCCGCAGAGCGGCCTTTGGCCCTTAGCCTTCTTTAAGGGAGCGGGTTCTCCCTCGGGATGCAACTTCGAAAGTAGCTTCCCGTCTATACATCTGCTCGTGGGAAGACCCTCAACGCAGCAGGCGTAAAGTTCAAGCCCGTACCTTTCACTCACCTCCTTCATCCATCTCCATTGTGATCTGAGGTCGAAGGGAGCTGGGGTTATGTTGTGCCTCGCTAGCCTCCCCGATACCTTAGGATAGAACTGGACCCAGCTCGTGGTGACGGCAGGAACCCCGCACCTTGCTGCATCCTCCGCCACCTCCTCGTACAGCGGAAGGTTAGTGTAGTACCTTCCATCTATGTAGAAGTTGACGACCGGATCGAACCTGATCCTCACCCTCCTCGGGTCCCCGACGAGGTCCACAAGTTCGGGAAGGAACCCCAGCGCCTCCCTCGTGGATATCACCCCAGGCTCTAAGGCCGTCCTTCCCATCCCGGTGATCGTGTAATGTACGAAAAGTTGGGAGTACGCAGAAAGGACCCCTCCGAGCCTCCCCCTGCGGAGGAGGTTTCTAGGGTCCTTGGTCCAGAGCACCACAGTATGGACCCTCTCCGGAGGATACCTCTCCAGGGCCCCGAGGAGCACATCGGGGTGGAATGCCACAAGGTCTGTACGCCTACTTGCGGAGAGCACGAACCTCACGACTTAACTTCTGGGACCCTCCTTTCCAAGAACGACCTTACGAGGTCCACCGGGATCGGGAATATGATGGTGGAATTGTTCTCCGCAGCTACCTCCGAGAGCGACTGAAGGAAGCGAAGCTGGATCGCCGCTGGGAACTGACCTATTATCTGTGCCGCCTCGCTCAACTTCTGGGCGGCCTGGAACTCCCCCTGAGCGCTTATTATCTTCGCCCTCCTCTCCCTTTCGGCCTCCGCCTGCCTCGCCATGGCCCTGCGCATCTCCTCAGGAAGGTCCACATGCTTTATCTCCACGGCCGTGACCTTGATCCCCCAGGGATCGGTATGTTCGTCCAATATCTGCTGGAGCTGCTGGTTTATCTTGTCCCTGGAGGCCAGGAGGTCGTCGAGCTCCACCTGCCCCAGGACGCTCCTTAATGTAGTCTGCGCGAGCTGGAACGTGGCGTAGAGGTAGTTCTCAACCTCCACTATCGCTTTCTGGGGGTCTATAACCCTGAAGTATATCACCGCGTTCACCTTGACCGAGACGTTGTCCCTGGTGATGACGTCCTGGGAGGGTACGTCCTCCGTGACCACTCTAAGGCTCACCTTGACCATCCTGTCAACTATGGGTATGAGCAGCACTATCCCCGGCCCCTTCACACCTATGACCCTTCCTAACCTGAAGACCACGCCCCTTTCGTACTCCCTGAGGATCCTGATAGCGCTCGCCAATATGAATATGAGGATAAGCACCACCACCGATATCGTAGGAGCGGTCATGTTCCCACCTCCTCGTTTACCTTTCTAACTTTGAGCTTCAGGCCTTCCACCGCAACGACCTCTACCTCGTCCCCTTCCCTCACGGGCTTATCGCTCTTGGCCTGCCACAGCTCCCCGTGGACCAGGACCATCCCAGAAGGTTCGAGCGGGGTCCTGGCTACCCCCCTCTCCCCTATGAGCCCCTCCTTTCCACTTACGGGCTTCGTCAGCCTCGCCTTTATGGCCATCCCTATGGCGAAGATGAAGAACGCCGCCGTCGTTATCACTGCAGCCAATATCACGGGCAAGGAGACACTTAGGAAAGACCCTGGGGTCCTGAAGAGCATAAGGGACCCCAAGGTCATCGCAACTATACCCCCTGCCGTCAGAAGGCCGTGGCTCGGGACCTTTATGTCTGCTATGAACAGTCCCAACCCCATCAGGATCAACAACAGCCCAGCGTAGTTCACGGGCAACATCTGGAGGGCATAGAACGCTAGGATTATGCATATCCCACCTATGACCCCTGGAAGTATAGCTCCAGGGTTGGAAAGCTCGAATATCAGCCCGTAGAACCCTAATATCAAAAGTATGTACGCTATGTTCGGATTGCTCAGGGCCTGGAGGATCTTGTCCCTTAAGGACATCCTTATCTCCACGACCTCAGCCCCCTTGGTGTGCAGGACCTTCTCTCCCGAAGGAAGCCTAACCTTCCTTCCATCTATCTTCTCCAACAACTCCTTAAGGTCCTCTGCTATAACATCTATTACCCCAGCCTTCAGGGCCTCCTCCGGGGTGGAGGATATGCTCCTGCGCACGGCGTCCTCGGCCCACTTCTGGTTCCTTCCCCTCCTCTCGGCTATGGCCTTTATATACGCCACTGCATCGTTGGTGACCTTCTCAGACATCTCCTTCCCCATCCCTTCCCCTCCTAACATAACAGGGTGCGCGGCACCTATGTTGGTACCTGGAGCCATGGCCGCTACATGGGCGGCCAACGTTACGAAGACCCCGGCCGAGGCAGCCCTGCTCCCCCTGGGATAGACGAAGGCTACGACGGGAACGTTGGAGTTGAGGAGGGCCTTCACCATGGACCTCATCGACTCCATGAGGCCTCCGGGTGTGTCCAATTCGACCACAAGACATTCCGCACCTTCCTCTTCTGCCCGTTCCAGGCCCTCTATTAAGAAGTGGGCGGAGGCCGGGGAGATTGCACCTTCGAGCTTGAGCTCGTAAACTGGCCCGGCCGAGGAACTTCTGACCGCAAGGATCGTCCAGAAGGCGATTATGATGGTTCCGACCATCTTTACGCTCCGCCTCAAGGTCCCCTTCTAAGCACGATGAAGACCTCCTCCAACTGCTCCAACGGAGCGCTCGGCTCTATCGTCACCTTCTTCAGAAGTCCCATCTCCTCCCCTAGCACCTTCAAGACCTTCCCTACCCTGAGCCCCTTCGGAAATATCCCTCCCATCCCAGATGACACTACCTCCTCCCCCCCCTCGACCGGACTTCTGAGGGGGAGGTCCGCGTACAGGACCTCCTCCCCCCTTCCCTCCGCTACGGCGAGGGTGCGACCTCCATCCTCCACGACGACGCTCACCCTGGAACTTCTATCCGTCAGAAGGAGTACCAGACAACTTCTGGGATACACCTCAACAACCCTCCCCACCAGACCCTCCGCCGTCACCACCGGCATATCCCTCCCCACCCCCTCCTGGGACCCTACGTCCAAGAGGACCGTGTGCCTCATGCGATCGGGACTGTACGCCACGACCTCCGCCGGCAGGAGGGGAAGGCGAGAACGTCTTTTAAACCCCAGAAGCTTCCTCAGTCGCTCGTTCTCCCTCTCCGCCTCCCGGAGCCTCTGGACCTGGAGGGCGAGCTCCACGTTCTGTCTCCTGAGGAACCTGTTCTTCCTCGACAGGACGCTCGCCCGTATGAGGTCCGAAAGCAGCCCCTGTCCCAGCTCCAGGCAGGCCGTCGCGAACTTCCTGGCCCAATATATCTGCCTGGGACGCTCCATACTCATCATGGCCAAGGAAACGGCCAGAGCTACGGCCAACGCTACGTAACCCCGAAACCTTTGCTCTAAGATCAAAACAGGACCTTACTATATTCCTCTATGTTCTCCAATATCTTCCCCGCACCCTTCGCCACACATGTGAGGGGGTCGTCCATGACGCTCACCGGAAGCCCGGTCTCCTCCCTCAACCTCCTGTCCAGGCCCCTCAGCAGGGATCCCCCGCCCGTCATTATTACACCCCTGTCCAGTATATCGGAGGAAAGTTCGGGGGGAGTGCGTTCTAGGGCCATCCTTGTGGCGTTGACTATCACGTTCACCGGCTCCTGGAGGGCCTCCCTGACCTCCTCCGAGCGCACGACCACCGTCTTCGGAATGTTGGCTATAAGGTCCCTTCCTCTAACGGGCATCTCCAACTCCTCCTCTAAGGGGTAAGCGGAGCCTATCCGTATCTTTATCTGCTCCGCCATCCTTTCCCCTATAAGGAGGTTATGGGCCTTCTTCATAAACTGAACTATGGCCTCGTCCATCTCGTCCCCGCCGACCCTCTCCGAGACGTGGGTCACCACCCCGGAAAGCGATATCACCGCTATCTCCGAGGTACCACCACCTATATCTATCACCATGGAACCCACGGGCTCGTTCACGGGAAGTCCGACACCTATGGCGGCAGCCATGGGCTCGGCCACGAGAAACACCTCCCTCGCCCCAGCCTTTTCCGCCGCGTCCCTCACGGCCCTCTTC
>DTYS01000303.1 GCA_012961755.1 Candidatus Latescibacterota bacterium | reverse complement strand
GCCTTCCGAGGGACCTGTTCCACGTGGGAAGGCTGGACATGGATTCGGAGGGTCTACTGCTCCTTACGGACGACGGGCAGCTTGCCTACCGCCTCATGCATCCCAGGTACGAGGTCGAGAAGGTCTACATGGTCTGGGTGGATGGGGAGCCCGAGGAGAGCTCTCTCCAAGTCCTTAGGCGAGGGGTTCCCCTGGAGGACGGTGTAACGTCCCCGGCCGAGGTCGAGGTCTTAGGGAAGTGGAGGAAGGGGACGGTGCTCGAGGTAGCGATTCGCGAGGGGAGGAAGAGGCAGATAAAGAGGATGTTCTCCTACATAGGTCATCCGGTGAGGAGGCTCGTCAGGGTCAGGTTCGCCGGCATCTGTCTGGACGGGCTCGGGCCCGGAACGTGGCGCAGGCTCGATGAGGAGGAGGTCCGAGGGCTTAAATCTTCGGTGGGATTATGAAGAGGCCGATAGTCGCCATAGATGGTACGGCCGCCTCCGGCAAGAGCACCACAGCGAGGCTCGTGGCTGAGAGGCTCGGGTACAGGTGGGTGGACACGGGAGCTATGTACCGTGCTCTAGCCCTGAAGGCGGTGAGGGAGGGGATAAAGCCCTGGGAGGAGAGGAGGCTCAAGGAGATGCTGGACCGCACGGACGTACGCCTCGAGGAAGGGGATGGTGGGCTGAGGGTCCTGTTGGACGGTGAGGACGTGACGGACCTCGTACGCTCCCCCGAGGTCACGCGGACCGTGTCCTGGGTCTGCGCACTTCCCTTCGTGCGCGAGGCCATGGTCCGACTTCAGAGGAGGATGGCGGCGGGTGGAGGTGTAGTGATGGAGGGGAGGGACATAGGCACAGTAGTCGTCCCGGACGCCGAGGTCAAGGTCTTCCTGGATGCAGATGTAAGAGAAAGGGCGAGGAGAAGATGGAGGGAGCTAAGTGAAAGGGGGATGGATGTGTCCTTGGAGGATGTGGAAAGGGAGCTTGAGGAGAGGGACAGGAAGGACTCCGCCCGTGAGCACTCCCCCCTCCGTCGTGCCCCCGACGCCCTCCTGGTGGACACTACGAACCTCTCCGTAGAGGAACAGGTCGAGAGGATAGTCAGGATGGTGGAGGCCTATGTCCAGGCCGCCGGGAAGGGGTCTTTATAGGTTCGGATGGAGGATCTTCAGGCCTTTAGCGAAGCTCCTCTTCGGCTTCGAGGTGAAGGGGGAGGAGAACGTGCCTCCCGAGGGTGGGGTCCTGCTGGCGAGCAACCACCTTTCCTTGGCGGACCCTCCCGTCGTGGGGATGGCCTCCCCGAGGGAACTTCATTACATGGCTAAAAGGGAACTTTTCGATATCCCCATCTTCAGGAGGTTGATAACCACTTTGAACGCCTTCCCCGTGAGTCGAGGTTACGGACGGGAGGCCCTGGAGAGGGCCTTGGACGTGCTAAGGAGGGGGAAGGCCCTGTTGGTCTTTCCGGAGGGTACTAGGAGCAGGGACGGTAGGCTCGGCCCCCCCAAGCCGGGCGTGGGGATGTTGGCCGTCAGGGCCGGGGTCCCTGTGGTCCCGGTGGCCCTCTCCGGAACCAAGCACTTAGGAAGGTGCCTGCTGAGGAGGGAGAGGCTGAAGGTCACATTTATAAGACCCCTTCTTCCAGAGGATTGGAAGGGTGCATCGGAGAGGGAGGCCTTCCGTAGGGTAGGGAGGATAGTGATGGAGCGGATAGCAGAAGCGCTGGGTGATGGGTATGGAGGTTGAGCTTGTGAGGACATCGGGGTTCTGCTTCGGGGTGAGGAGGGCGGTGAGGATGGTGGATGAGGCCCTGAAGGGGGCCGATGGACCGGTGTACACCCTCGGTCCGCTTATCCATAACCCACAGATGGTCACCAAGATGGAGGAGATGGGTGTAAGGGTCATAGGCCCGGAGGACGACCTCCCGCCGGGCGTGGTCGTGCTCCGCTCCCATGGGGTCCCACCTCAGATCGAGGAAAAGGTGAAGGCTAAAGGTCACAAGGTACTGGACGCAACATGTCCCTTCGTGCGGAACGCTCAGATGTACGCCCGTTCCCTCAGGGAGGAGGGATACGAGGTCGTCATAGTCGGTAAGAGGGGACACGAGGAGGTGGAGGGCATATTGGGGTACGCAGGAGGTAAGGCCTATGTAGTCTGGAGGCCGGAGGAGCTCGCCTCCCTCGGAAGGCCCGACAGGGTGGGCGTGGTGGCCCAGACCACGACCCCCTTCGAGATCTTCTCTTCGGTGGTCTCGGAACTTCTGAAGAGGATCAAACACGTAAAGGTCTACAACACCATATGCGACTCCACTTCTAAGAGGCAGGAGGAGACAGCGGCCTTGGCCGAAAGGGCCGACGTCATGATAATCGTGGGCGGCCGTAACAGCGCGAACACGACGAGGCTCGCCGAGCTCTGCAGGGGGCTCGGTAAGCCTACATACCACATAGAGACGGCAGATGAACTTCGGCCGGAGTGGGTGGAGGGGGCGTCCCTTGTGGGGGTGTCCGCGGGAGCCTCTACTCCGGATTGGCTCATAGGAGAGGTGATGGAAAAGCTGAAAATCTGGAACGAAGGGGGGAAATAGAATATGCAGGAAGAAAGGGAGATCAAAGGAGCTCCTCCCGTGGAAGGAGGACAGGAAGGTCAGGAAAGGGAAGGGGGTGATACCTTAGAGGAAGGTTACTCCCAGGATGAGCTCGCCCAGCTCTACGAGCAGACCCTCCAGAAGGTGGAGGAAGGCCAGGTCGTGATGGGAAGGATCATCAGGGTGGACAGGGATGGGGTGGTGGTGGACATAGGCTTCAAGTCTGAGGGAGTCATCCCCATAGAGGAGTTCAACGAATCCGTCCAGGTAGGGGACGAGGTTCCGGTCTTCGTGGAGAGCTTAGAGGACCAGGACGGCCAACCGGTGCTCTCCAAGAAGAGGGCCGACTTCATGCTCGTCTGGGATAAGATTTGGGAGGCCTATGAGAAGGGGGAGGTGGTGGAGGGGACCCTCATAAGGCGCATAAAGGGGGGAATAGTGGTGGACCTCTTCGGGGTTGAGGCCTTCCTCCCGGGCTCCCAGATAGATATAAAGAGGGTGAGGAACTTCGACCAGTTCATAGGTCAGGTCTTCTCCCTCAAGATAATTAAGGTCAACAAGGCCCGGAGGAACATAGTTGTATCCAGGAGGGCCGTATTGGAAGAGGAGAGGGAACGCCAGCGCCAGAAGCTCCTGGCAGAACTTGAGGAAGGTCAGGTGCGCAAGGGGGTCGTTAAGAACATAACCGACTTCGGCGTCTTCATAGACCTCGGGGGTATGGACGGTCTCCTCCACATCACGGATATGTCCTGGAAGAGGATAGACCATCCGTCGGAGCTCGTCTCCGTGGGCCAGGAAATAGAGGTCAAGGTGCTCAAGTTCGACAGGGAGAGAAATAGGATATCTCTTGGTCTTAAACAGTTACAGCCACACCCCTGGGAGAAGGTCCTGGAGAAGTACCCCGTGGGCGAGAGGGTCAAGGGAAGGGTCGTGAGCATAACCGACTACGGCGCCTTCGTGGAACTTGAGGAGGGGGTGGAGGGGCTGATACATGTCTCTGAGATGTCCTGGACCCAGCACGTACACCATCCCTCCCAGGTCCTCTCCGAGGGCCAGGAGGTGGAGGCTGTGGTGCTATCGGTGGACCCGGAGGAGCAGAAGATATCCCTCGGCCTCAAACAGCTACATCCGGACCCGTGGGAGGACCTGGAGGAGAGGTATCCCGTGGGGACCCGCATAAAGGGCGTGGTGAGGAACATAACCAGCTTCGGCGCCTTCGTCGAGGTGGACGAGGGGATAGACGGCCTCGTGCACATATCCGATATGTCCTGGACCAAGAGGGTCCAGCATCCAAGCGAGGTTATGAAGAAGGGGGATGTGGTGGAGGTGGTG
>DTYS01000302.1 GCA_012961755.1 Candidatus Latescibacterota bacterium | reverse complement strand
GGGGATGGGTTACGACAGGAGGATAGGGCGTGGGTTCCTGGAGGCAGGATTGGGCTGGGGAGGGAGCTGCTTTCCCAAGGATGTGAGGGCCTTGGCCCGTTTGGCCATCTCTCACGGATGCGAGCCGAGGATCCTCAGGGCTGCGATAGAGGTGAACGAGGGAAGGAAGGTTCGAATAGTTCGCAAGCTCAGGGAAGTTCTCGGTGGGTTGGAAGGAGCGGTTGTGGGGCTTTTGGGGTTGGCGTTCAAGCCCAACACCGACGACATGAGGGAGGCGCCCTCTTTATATTTGGCGGAGATGCTTCTTAGAGAAGGGGCCGAGGTAAAGGGGTACGATCCTGAGGCCATGGGTAATGCGAGGAGGCTTCTGACTGAGGTGAGGTTGTGTAGTGATCCTTACGATTTGGCCGAGGGGTGCGATGCTTTGGTAGTGGTTACCGATTGGAACGAGTTCGAGCAGTTGGACCTCCTCAGGCTCAGGGAGCTCATGAGGAGGCCCGTGGTGGTGGACGGTAGGAACATATACGAGCCCAGGCTCATGAGGGAGATGGGATTCATATACCACGGCATGGGGAGGGCTTAGATGTCGGACGAAAAGCTGAAGGAACTGCGGTCCATACTGAGGACCATTCCCAACGAGTTCGAGGGAAGGGATTACGCCGTAGAGCTCTTCACCGAGGAGCTTACATCCCTCTGCCCTTTCAGGGGCCTTCCGGATTTCTACAGGCTCCGCATAGTCTACGTCCCCGATGCCTCTCTCGTGGAGTTGAAGAGCTTAAAGTTCTACCTCCAGGGCTTCAGAGAAGTGGGCATAACCCATGAGAGCCTCCTAAACGTGATATTTGAGGACCTTCTGGAACTTCTGAAGCCTAAGTATCTGAAGGCTGAACTTTATGTTAACATAAGGGGAGGGATAAGGACCACGGTCCGAAGGGAATACGGAAATCAGGGGAGGAAGCTCGAGGGGACCAAGTGATGCCTGTCGTCTGGATATACTGGGCTGCGGCCCTTACCCTTGTCACGTTGGCCAGTGCATATGTCGTGAGGAGGTTCGGGGAGTACGGGTTCGCAGCCCTTACATCTTTCTACACCATATACCTGGGAGCGTCCCAGATATTGGCTGCGAGGATAGTGAGGTTCGACTTGGGCTTTTATAGCTTCTTCGCCCCCGCCGCCGTCCTCATCTATCCCTTTGTAGCCCAAGCGGTGGATATGATAAACGAGGTATACGGGAGGAAGAAGGCACACCTTGCGATAGCTATAGCCTTCGCCACCCAGGTGCTCCTGGTAGCCTTCATCCTTATGGTCAACAGCCTTCCTCCCGCCCCCTTCTTCGGGTACGAGGACGCGTGGAGGAACATATTCGGCCTGGGGGTGAGGATAACCGCGGCTTCGTGGACCTCCTTCATCGTATGCCAGAACATAGATGCTTACATATTCTCATGGCTGAAAAGAAGGAGCGAAAGAAAAGTATGGCTGAGGAGCGTGACGAGCGACGTTCTGGACCTCACCTTAGACAGCGCCATATTCGTGACCTTAGCATTTTACGGGGTTATGCCCATAGGGCCACTTATAATCGGCCAGATAGCCACCAAGAACTTCGTAGGGTTCATAGATACGCCTTGGTTCCTGTGGTACAGGAAGCTCGTCAGCTCCCTTGCTTAGGCGAACCTTTCTTTTTATCTTATAGGACAAACGATGGACCGGGAAAACATTTCCGTATAAAGGAGGGAGAGTTATGTCAAAGAAGTATGTGTACTTGTTCGGGGCTGGGAAGGCGGAAGGAAGTGCGGACATGAAGGAGCTCCTGGGAGGGAAGGGAGCGAACCTTGCCGAGATGACCAACTTAGGAATTCCCGTTCCCCCGGGCTTTACTATAACCACCGAGGTCTGCACTTACTACTACCGTAACGACCACAGGTACCCGGACGGCTTGGAAGAACAGGTAGACGAAGCCCTCGCAAGGGTTGAGGAGATAATGGGCCAGAAGTTCGGTGACCCGGACGATCCACTTCTGGTGTCGGTCCGCTCGGGGGCCAGGGTCTCCATGCCGGGCATGATGGACACCGTGTTGAACTTGGGTCTGAACGACGAGACGGTGCAGGGGCTCATAAGGCAGACCGGGAACGAGAGGTTCGCCTACGACTCGTATAGAAGGTTCGTCCAGATGTACGGGGATGTGGTCTTGGGCCTCAAGCCCGAAGCCAAGGACGAGAGGGATCCCTTCGAGGAGATATTAGATCGGAAGAAGGAGGAGAAGGGCGTCGAGCTCGACACGGAACTTACGGCCGAGGACCTGAAGGACCTGGTGGCGAGGTTCAAGGCCCTCATAAAGGAAAGGCTCGGCGTCGACTTCCCGGAGGACCCCAGGGAACAGCTCTGGGGGGCCGTAGGAGCCGTGTTCCGCAGCTGGGACAACCCCAGGGCAATAGCCTACAGGGAGCTGAACAACATCCCGGACGACTGGGGCACGGCGGTGAACGTGCAGACCATGGTGTTCGGGAACATGGGCGAGGACAGCGGCACGGGGGTCGCCTTCACCAGGGACCCCGCTACCGGAGAGAACGTCTTTTACGGCGAGTTCCTACTCAACGCCCAGGGTGAGGACGTGGTGGCCGGAATCCGGACGCCCATGCCGCTGAACATCCTCCAGAAGCAGCGTACGGGGAGGGACCTCCCATCCTTGGAGGAGGTCATGCCCGAGATATACCGGGAGCTTGTCCAGATAAGGGACAAGCTGGAGCGCCACTACCGCGATATGCAGGACATAGAGTTCACCATCCAGAGGAGGAAGCTCTGGATGCTCCAGACCCGGGTGGGCAAGCGCACCGGGTTCGCCGCCATAAGGATGGCCGTAGAGATGGCCGAAGAGGGGTTGATAACCAAGGAGGAGGCCCTCCTGAGGGTAGAGCCCGAGCAGCTCAACCAGCTTTTGAGGCCCGTGTTTGACCCCAAGGCATTGGAGCAGGCCAGGATGGAAGGTAGGGTGGTGGCCAAGGGACTTAACGCGGGGCCCGGAGCGGCCACCGGTAAGGTCGTGTTCACCGCGCCGGACGCGGAGGAGTGGGCCGCAAGGGGGAATGACGTGATACTCGTACGTATAGAAACCTCCCCGGAGGATATCAGGGGTATGAACGCGGCCCAGGGGATACTCACAGCGAGGGGTGGGATGACGTCCCATGCTGCCTTGGTCGCAAGGCAGATGGGGAAGGTCTGTGTGGTGGGATGTGGGGCTTTAGAGATAGATTACAAGGCACGGAGGATGACGATAGACGGGAAACACGAGGTTAAGGAGGGGGACTACATCTCGTTGGACGGAACTGCGGGGGACGTTATCCTCGGCCATGTGCCCACCATGCCCTCCGAGGTCCTTAGGGTCATCCAGGGGGACATGAGGCCTGAGGATTCAATGGTCTATAGGCTCTACTCAAGGCTCATGGAGTGGGCCGATGAGGTTAGGGTCCTCGGCATCCGCACCAACGCGGACCTTCCGGACCAGGCCAAGCTCGCTGTGGCCTTCGGCGCCGAGGGAATAGGTCTCTGCCGGACCGAGCATATGTTCTTCGAAGAGGACAGGATAGACTACATGCGGGAGATGATATTGGCCGAGGACGAGGATAGCCGCAGGAAGGCCTTGGACGAGCTCCTCCCGATGCAGAAGGAGGACTTCAAAGGTCTGTTCCGGGTTATGCATGGTATGCCGGTGATCATCCGCACCTTGGACCCTCCTCTGCATGAGTTCCTGCCCCACGACGACGCCACCGTAGAGGCCCTGGCGCGGAAGCTCGGCAAGGACCCGCAGAAGGTCAAGGAAAAGAGGGACAACCTCCACGAGTTCAACCCGATGCTCGGGTTCAGGGGGTGCAGGCTGGGGATCATCTACCCAGAGATAACCGAGATGCAGGCTAAGGCGATCTTCGAAGCCGCCTGTGAGGTCGCAGGGGAGGGGATAGAGGTCATACCCGAGGTTATGATACCCCTTGTGGGCCACGTTAATGAGATAAGGGCCCAGAAGGCGGTAGTGGATAGGGTGGCCAAGGAGGTTATGGATAGGTACGGGATACAGTTGAAGTACATGGTCGGGACGATGATAGAACTTCCCCGTGCCGCCATCACCGCCGACGAGATAGCCCAGGAGGCAGAGTTCTTCTCCTTCGGGACCAACGACTTGACACAAACAGTGATGGGCATGAGCAGGGACGACGCTGGTAAGTTCCTGCCCCTCTACATTCAGAAGGACATCCTCTCGGATGACCCCTTCTCCACCCTGGACCGGGATGGGGTGGGCAAGGTGATAGAGATCGGAATAGAGAGGGGGAGGAAGACGAGGCCCGACCTTGAGGTGGGCATATGTGGCGAGCACGGGGGAGACCCTAAGTCCATAGAGTTCTGCCACAGGGTGGGCATGGACTACGTCTCCTGCTCCCCTTACAGGGTCCCCATAGCCAGGCTCGCGGCCGCCCAGGCGGCCCTGAGGTTCCCCAGGGATTGAGCCCGGGATGGGGCACGGCACTGCCGTGCCCCTCACATGTATCGCGGGCTTTAAGCCATCCTCAGTACGTTGTGGTTCACGACAGGGTAGAAAGTTATGAGGGTTACCTATAATTGGCTCAAGGAATTTGCAGATTTCGAAATGTCACCCACCGAGCTCGCCGAGAAGCTTACGATGGTAGGGCTCGAGGTCGTCTCCCTCGAGGATTGGGGGAAGAGGTTCACCAGGATTGTCGTCGGCGAGATCGTAGAGGAACTTCCCCATCCGAAGGCGGACAGGCTCAGGATATATGGGGTGGACCTCGGGGATGGAACCGTGGAAGTGGTATCGAGTGCTCCCAACCTTCGCCTCGGGCTGAAGGTCCCATATGCCGGGCCAGGGACGGAGCTCCCGGACGGAACCGAGGTTCAAAGGACGAGGATAAGAGGGGTGTGGTCGGAGGGGATGCTCTGCTCGGAGGTCGAACTCGGGCTCGCCTCCGAGGCGGAGGGAGTCCTGGAGCTTCCGGAGGATTCCGAACCTGGGGCTCCCTTCGCAGGGGTCGCTGGGCTGGACGATGTGGTATTCGAACTTGAGCTCACACCCAACAGGCCGGACTGTATGGGGGTACTGGGTGTGGCGAGGGAGGTCGCGGCCCTCACTGGAGGCGAGGTTCGCCTCCCTGACACGTCCCTCGTAGAGGAGGGAAAGCCCGCGTCCGGATCGGCTGAGGTGGTCGTGGAGGACCCCGACGGCTGCCCCAGGTACAGCGCCAGGGTCGTAAGGGGCGTAAGGATAGGGAAGTCGCCCCTTTGGATGAGGGCCAGGCTCATAATGGCGGGCCTGAGGCCGATCTCGGACGTCGTGGATGTTACGAACTACGTGCTTCTGGAGTTGGGACATCCACTTCACGCCTTCGACCTCGGGAAGCTCTCCGGAAGTAAGGTAGTCGTGAGGAGGGCGAGGAAGGGGGAGACCTTAGAAACCCTGGACGGGGTGGAGAGGGAGCTGGACCGGGAGGTGTTGGTCATAGCAGACGCCGAGAAACCTGTGGCGATAGCCGGGGTCATGGGAGGGGCGAACTCCGAGGTCTCCCCTAAGACCGAGAGCCTGCTCTTAGAGAGCGCATATTTCGACCCCGTCGTGGTCAGGAGGGGGGCGAAGAAGCTCGGAATCTCCACCGAGGCTTCGCGAAGGTTCGAGAGGGGGATGGACGTAGAGGCCACGGTCGTGGCCTTGGACAGGACAGCTAAGCTCATATCGGATCTTACCGGAGGGAAGGTCGCCCCTGGAGTTTTGGACGTACGCTGTGCACCTCCCCGCAAGGTGATGGTAAGCTTCAGGCCGGATAGGGCCAGAAGGCTCTTGGGCGCGGGGGTATCGGACGGAGAGATGGTCAGAATACTCCGCTCCCTCCGGTTCGTGGTCAGGGAGGGGGAAGGGAGCATGGAGGTGGAGGTGCCGAGCTTCAGGGTGGACGTTTACAGGGAGGTGGACCTCGTTGAGGAGGTCGCCCGCATACATGGTTACGATAACATACCCGAAAATAGGCAGGGCATCGTTCCCCTTGAGGTCCCCCGGAGGCCGGAACACCTTCTCGCCTCCCGCACCCGTGAGGTGTTGACGGGTCTGGGGATGCAGGAGGTCATTACCCCAAGCACGGTACATCCGGAGTTCGGGAGCGTAAAGGTCATCAACGCCCCTTACGAGGGAGCATCCGCCATGCGCACCCACCTCATTCCCTGCCTCCTTGAGGTAGCCTCTAGGAACCTTCGCAGGAGGGTGGAGGAGGTGAGGATATTCGAGATAGGCAGGGTCTTCCTCGGAGGGGAAGTGGAAGAGGTACACGTAGGGGGGATGCTCACGGGGCAGAGGAGGAAGGGATGGTCCGATGAAGGTCGGGAATTAGATTTTTACGACCTCAAGGGGATATTGGAGGCTTTCCTCGGGGAGGTATCGCATGGAGCTGGACTGAGGTTTCGACCAGCTTCCCATCCTTCCTTCGAAGGGGGGGAGGCCTCCGAGGTGCTGTTGGACGGAAGGCCGGTAGGTACCTGCGGGAGGATATCCGAGGCCCTCCTTCGGAGGTGGGACCTGAGGATGAAGGTCTACGGCTTTGAGGTGGACGTGGCTTCACTCCTTCCCTTCTGGGAGCGTAGGCCTCAGTTCCGGCAGTTGCCCAAATATCCCGAGGTCGTAAGGGACCTGTCCTTCATAGTGAGGGAGGATGTTCCCTGGGAGGACGTGCGGAGGGTCGCCTCAGAAGCCGACCCGCTCGTGGAGTCGGTAGATCTGTTCGACCTATATTGTGGAACTCCTATTCCGGAGGGATACAAAAGTTTAGCTTTCTCAGTGTCCCTTAGGGCGCCGGATCGCACGCTCTCGGACGAGGAGGCGAACGAGATCTGTTCCAAGATAGTCCGTGCCTTGAGCGAGCGGGTCGGGGCCAAGCTGAGGGATGGGAGGCCTTAGAGAGGAGGCAGAGGTGGACATAGAATCCTTCGACGTTCTGGAGCAGGAGATAGAGCGAGCTATAGGGCTCATAGAGGAACTGAAGGAGGAGAAGTCGCAGAGGGAGAGGGAGAACGCCGAGCTTCGGGCCAAGCTCTCCGAGATGGAGGGGACGATAAGTGCCCTCAGGG
>DTYS01000301.1 GCA_012961755.1 Candidatus Latescibacterota bacterium | reverse complement strand
CAAGTACCCCGATGCCCCCAACCTATACAAGGTCAGGAGGAGGCTCAGGACCTTAAAGGGCCTCGGGTAGGAGGGAATATGGCGATCCTGGACTTCGAAAGGCCCATAGTGGAGCTCGAGGAGAAGCTCGGCGGCTTGAGGAGGTACGCGGAGCAGGAGGGGGTGGACCTCTCCGACAAGATAGCGAGGCTTGAGAGGGAGCTCGAAAGGCTCAGGGAGGAGGTGTTCTCCAAGCTCACCCCCTGGCAGAGGGTCCAGCTCGCCCGTCATCCCGATAGACCTTACGCCCTCGACTACATAAACAGGATGACGATCGACTTCCTGGAACTCCACGGCGACAGATACTTCGGGGACGATCCTGCGGTCGTAGGTGGGCTGGCCAAGCTCGGGGAGAGGTCCGTGGTCGTGATCGGGCAACAAAAGGGAAGGGGCACTAAGGAGAACATAAGGAGGCGCTTCGGCATGCCGAACCCGGAGGGGTACAGGAAGGCTATGAGGCTCATGAAGCTAGGAGCGAAGTTCGGCCTTCCCGTTATATCGCTCGTGGACACGCCGGGAGCCTATCCGGGGATAGAAGCTGAGGAGAGGGGTCAGGCGGAGGCCATAGCGAGGAACCTCTACGGGATGGCCATGTTACCCACGCCTATAGTCGTAGTGATAATAGGCGAGGGAGGTTCCGGGGGTGCCCTCGGCATGGGCGTAGGGGACAGGGTCCTCATGATGGAGAACGCATGGTACTCGGTGATAGCTCCTGAGTCGTGCTCCTCCATCCTCTGGAGGTCGCACGAGAAGAAGGAGGAGGCAGCTGAGGCCTTAAAACTTACCGCCCAGGACCTACTGAAGCTCGGCATCGTCGACAGGGTCGTCCCGGAGCCCTTGGGAGGCGCTCACAGGGACCCAGAGGGAGCTGCCCGCACCCTGAAGGAGGTCCTCGTGGAGGAGCTCGACGCCCTCGTCGACGTGCCCCCCGAGGAGCTCGTGAGGAGGAGGAGGGAGAAGTTCTACAGGATGGGGGTATGGGAGGAATGAAGGCGGAGACCAAGATCCTCGTCCGGTACGCCGAGGTGGACAGGATGGACCTTGTCCACTCCTCGAGGTACCTGGAGTGGTTCGAGATAGGAAGGACCGAGCTTCTCAGGGCCATCGGTCTCCCTTACAGGGAGCTGGAGGACGGTGGGGTGTTCCTTCCCGTCGTGGAGGCCCACGTTGAGTACATCGAACCCGTGAGGTACGACGACAGGCTCAGGATAGTTACGAGGGGAAGCGTGCAAGGGGCGAGGCTCAGGATGGACTACGAGGTCTTCAGGGAAGGTGAGTTGGTGGCAAGGGGATACACCGTACACGCCTGTCTCAACAGGCAGCGCAGGCCCATAAGGCCGCCGAAGGAACTAAGGGAAGCTCTCGGAAGGGGAGGATGAAATGTTGGACAAGGAACTCTTGGAGATATTGGCATGTCCTAAGTGTAAAGGAGATTTGGAATACAGACCAGAGGAGAACGTGCTCATATGCTGGAACTGTAAACTTCGTTATAGGATCGAGGACGACATCCCCATAATGCTCATAGACGAGGCCGAGCCGATAGAGGAGGGAGGTGTGCATGGAGTGCACGGCCAAGATAGTGAGGGAGCGTAAGGAGTACGGGAAGTTCCCCGGGGACGGGACCAAGACCTACGTGCTGGTGTACTGCCCCATCATGGGCGAGATAGTGCTCTCCGGGGAGCAGGCGGAAAGAGCTATCAGAAAGTTGAGGAAGATGGAGGGTAACGAATGAGGATAAGGTCCTACGTCCCGGAGGACAGGGACTTCCTCGTCCGGATAACCTTGATATGTTTCGATGGGGTATCCATAGACCAGAACGTAGAAAGGAAGTTCGGGAAGGTAGGAGGAACGGACTGGAAGTTCAGGAAGGCCCGTCACATAATCTGGGATATAGAGGCCAACCCCGAGGGCATATTCGTCGCGGAGGAGGACGGGAGGCCTGTAGGCTACGTAACCACCCGCCTGGACCACGACACCAAGATAGGCTGGATACCCAACCTTGCGGTCCTCCCTGAGCATAGGAGGAAGGGCATAGGTAAGGCCCTAATGGAGAGGGCCCTGAACTATCTGAAGGAAAAAGGGATGGAGATGGTGAAGATAGAGACCCTGGAACAGAACGAGGTAGGAAAGGAGTTCTATCCGAAGGTGGGGTTCGTGGAGGTCGCAAGGCAGATACACTACGTTATGCCCCTGGGGGAGAGATGATCGACAGGGTCAGGGAGAAGGTGAGGGAGCTCTCGGAGGGGATAGTATCCCTATGCCGTGACCTCGTGAGGATAAACACCGTGAACCCGTACAGCGGCGACCCCGAGCCCGGAGGGGAGCTCCAGGGCCAAAGGTTCCTGGAGCCTATCCTTAAGGACTTAGGTGCCGAGACCAGGACCTTCCAGCCCCCCGAGGGGATATATTCAAAGATGGGGGTGTTGGGCCCTAAGGACAGGGTCTTCAAGGACAGACCGAACCTCGTCGGGATCTGGGACTTCGGCGAAGGTCCCACACTCGTCATAAACGGTCACATGGACACCGTGGCCGTATCCGGCATGACCGTATCCCCCTTCTCCGCCGAGGTCAGGGACGGTAAGATATGGGGAAGGGGAACGAGCGACTGTAAGGGCGGGCTCACGGTAGGACTCATGGCCGTAAGGGCAGTATTGGAGTCCGGGATTAAGCTCAGGGGAAGGATAGTATACGAAAGCGTGGTGGACGAGGAGTGCAACGGGAGCGGGGCGGGGACCTTAGCCTGCATATATGAGGGTTACAGGGGGGACGAGGCGATAGTCGTGGACGGGAACGACCTGGCCATAACCATCGGCTGCGGGGGATGCCTCACGGTGGACTTAGAGGTGGAGGGCAGGGAAGCCCATTCTGCGAGCGGCCTCGGGGTGAGCGCTATAGAGAAGGCCCTCGTTGTCAAGCAGGGGATGGATGCGTTCTCTGAAGAGAGGGAGGCTGCGGTAAACCTCGGGATATTCAGGTCGGGGACGCATCCTGCCGTAGTCCCGGGGAGGGCCTACCTGAGCCTGAACATCGTATACAAGGTAGAGGAAGCCGAAGAGGCGGAGAAGGAAGGGTTCGGCTGGGGAGGAAGGCCCATAATGAGGAGGTTCGAGGAATTCGTGCGGAGGGCCGAGGCCGAGGACCCTTGGCTCTCGGAGCATCCTTCCGAGATAACGTGGGTCAAGGACCTGCTTCCCTACAGGACCGACCCGGATGAACCCTTAGTGGGGGGATTGGCCGATGCCTTCAGGGAGGTCTTAGGGAGAGAACCTGTGGTAAGAGAGATACCGGCCTGGGGAGACGCCGCTTACCTCGCCCGGCTCGGACGCATGCCTACGGTTATGTTCGGGCCCGGCAAGGGGGACAAGTGCCACGCTCCGGACGAGTACGTAGAGATAGGGAAACTTCTGACGGCCACCGAAGTCCTCGCGGTATACATAGCCCGGAGGCTGAGCACATAACCCCTACATCTCCTTTCCCAACACCGAAGCTATCACCTTTATCTCCCTCATTAGGACTTCAAATTGCTCGGGATATAGGGATTGAGCCCCATCGGACAGCGCGTGCTCGGGGTCGTGGTGTACCTCGATCAGGAGTCCGTCCGCCCCGGCGGCTACCGCAGCCCTCGCCATAGGTATGACCTTGTTACGGATCCCCGTACCGTGGCTCGGGTCCGCAACGATGGGCAGGTGGCTCAACTTGTGTATCACGGGGATGGCACTTATGTCCATGGTGTTCCTCGTGTACCTTTCAAAGGTCCTTATCCCCCTTTCGCAGAGGATCACGTTGAAGTTCCCACCCGAAAGTAGGTATTCGGCGGACATGAGCCATTCCTCTATCGGCGAAGCCATACCCCTCTTAAGGAGGACGGGCTTGCGCAACCTTCCGAGTTCCTTAAGTAGGGCGTAGTTCTGCATGTTCCTCGCCCCGACCTGGAGTATATCCGCATACTCCGCCACCAGGTCCACCTGGTCCCTCTCCATAACCTCGGTGATCACCGGCATTTCGAAGGCATCTCCGGCCTCCCTCAAGTACCTCAACCCCTTCTCCCCCAACCCCTGAAAGCTGTAGGGGGACGTCCTAGGTTTGAATGCCCCGCCGCGGAGTATGCGCGCCCCGGCCCTCTTGACCTTCTCAGCTATGGTCATTATCTGGTCCCTGCCCTCCACAGCGCAGGGGCCGGCCATGACCACCACCTTATCCCCCCCTATCTCAACGTCCCTCACCTTGACGACGGTATCCTCAGGATTGAACGTCCTACTTGCGAGCTTGTAGGGTTCGGTTATCTGTATGACCTCCCTCACCCCAGGAAGGACCTCTATGTCCCTTATGTCTATCCCCGTCTTGTCACCTATGGCCCCGAGCACGGTCCTCGTGACGCCCGTGGATCGGTGGACGTCGAAGCCCAGATCGCTCAGCTTGTGTATGACCCGTTGGATCTGTTCCTCCGTGGCGTTCGACTCCATCACTACTACCATAGCTCCTCACCTCCGTAGCTGTATTCCCTTTCGAGCCTTCTGGATTCATCCAATATCCTTTCGAAGAGCCTCTTGACCATATCGTCGGTTAAAGGCCCCCTGTTCACCCTCTGGACGTGCTCCAGTATCTCCTCCTCCCTCTCCGGCATGTGGATGGGAAGTCCCTTGAGCTTCTTTATCCTCCCTATCTCCAGCGCGAAGCTTGCCCTGCGGTTCAGCAGGTCCACCAGTATCTCATCTATAACGTCTATCTTCATCCTCCAGTCCCTTATGCCTTCGCGGTCCATCTTCACCTCCTTGGGGAGAGCTTCCGCGGTTTCTAAGGATATCATAATTTCCGGAAAAAGTCAACAGAAAAAGGCTTGACATAAACTCGGGTGATGGGTACATTTCCCCGCAGAAGGGCCAACCTCAACCTGGAGGACGCAGTGGACCGATTTGCCGAACATCCGGGTATAAGGGGCACGACGATAGTCGGCCTCAGATACAAGGGACATGCGGCCTTGGGAGGGGACGGGCAGGTGACCTTCGGGGAGACCATAATGAAGCACAAGGCGACCAAGGTCCGCAAGCTCTGGAACGGCACCATACTTGCAGGGGTCGCCGGAGCGGCAGGGGATGCCCTGGCCCTCTTCGAGAGGTTCGAGGGCAAGCTCGAGGAACACAGGGGGAACCTCCTAAGGGCGTCCGTGGAGCTCGTAAAGGAGTGGCGCACCGATAGGTATCTGAGGAGGTTGGACGCACTTCTGGCCGTCCTAGACACCGAGCACGCGCTCATACTTTCGGGGGAGGGTGACCTTATAGAACCCGACGATGGCATAGTGGCCATAGGTTCCGGGGGAGCTTATGCTATGGCCGCGGCCAGGGCCTACCTGGACGCCGACCCTAAGATGGGCCCCAGGGAGGTGGTTGAGCGCTCCCTGAGGATAGCGGCCTCGATATGCGTCTACACCAATGAGAACATAGTGGTGGAGGAACTGTGAGGTTTCTCACCCCCAAGGAGATAGTGGCCGAGCTTGATAAGTACATAATCGGCCAGGAGAAGGCCAAGCGAGCCGTCGCCATAGCCCTCAGGAACCGTTGGAGGAGACAGCACGCTCCTGAGGACATAAGGGAGGAGATACTCCCCAACAACATCCTCATGATAGGTCCCACGGGCGTCGGAAAGACCGAGATGGCCCGGAGGCTCGCCCAGCTCGCCGGGGCCCCGTTCCTAAAGGTAGAGGCGTCCAAGTTCACGGAGGTGGGTTACGTGGGCAGGGACGTCGAATCTATGGTCAGGGACCTGGTGGACATAGCGGTGAACATGGTGAGGGCGGAGAAGGTGGCGAAGGTGCAGGACGAGGCACAGATGCTCGCCGAGGAAAGGCTACTGGACATCCTCCTCCCCCCACCCAAAAGGCGCAGGAAGGACCAGGACGGGAATTACCGCCACAAGAGGGAGAGGCTGCACCGTCAGCTGAGGGCCGGGAAGCTGGACCATCACATGGTGGAACTCGAGCTTCCCTCCGACCGCTTCCCCATGATAGAGGTCTTCTCCCCCGTGGGATTGGAGGAGATGGGGGTGAACATCCAAGAGATATTCGAGAACGTCCTCCCCCCTCGGCCGAAGAGGAGGAGGGTCACGGTCGCCGAGGCACGGAAGGTCCTCGCGCAACAGGAGGCACAGAAGCTCATAGACATGGACCAGGTGATATCCGAGGCCGTTTCCCTGACGGAGAACTCCGGGATCATATTCATAGATGAGATAGATAAGATAGTAGGAGAGAGGACGCACGGAGAGATAGATGTCTCCAGGGAGGGGGTCCAAAGGGACCTCCTCCCGATAGTTGAGGGTTCAAACGTCATGACGAAATATGGGATGGTCCGCACCGACCACATCCTCTTCATAGCCGCGGGGGCCTTCCACATATCCAAGCCCTCCGACCTCATCCCCGAGCTCCAGGGCCGGTTTCCCATAAGGGTCGAGCTCGATCCCCTTACGGCCGAGGACTTCGTCCGCATACTCACGGAGCCCAAGAACGCCCTCGTAAGGCAGTACAAGGCCCTCCTTTGGGCCGAAGGTGTGAAGCTCACCTTCACGAAGGAGGCGATATACGAGATAGCCAAGATAGCGGATGAGGTTAACTCCCGCCTGGAGAACATAGGCGCGAGGAGGCTCCAGACCGTCATGAACGCCTTGCTCGAGGATGTGCTCTACGAGGCCCCCTCCCTCAGGGACAGGCAGGTCAGGATAACGAAGGCTTACGTGGGACGCAAGCTCAAGGACATAATAGAGGACGAGGACATAAGCAGGTACATATTATGAAGAGGTCCCCGTCAAGAAGGCGTGCCAGGGAGGTCGCACTCAAGGTACTGTACGCTTTGGAGAGCACCGACGACCCCTTCCAGGAGGTCTTCCCCCTGATAGCGGACAGGGAGGGGCTTTCCGGACCCCTCAGGGACTTCGCTGAGGCCTTGAGCAGCAAGGTCCTTAAGCACAAGGACGAACTTGACACCATCATAGCCGATGTTCTGGAGCACTGGAGGATAGAGCGCACAAGCAGGATAGATCGCCTCCTCATCCGTATTGCCTTGGCGGAGTATTTCTTCTTCCCAGAGGTCCCACCTAAGGTATCCATAGATGAGGCTGTGGAACTCGCCCGCATGTACAGCACATCTCAATCCCCCGCCTTCGTTAACGGGGTCTTGGACGCCATAATGATGAAGGGAAAGGGCTTGAGTAAGGAGTCGTAGATGCGCTACGCCCTCATCTCCGACGTTCACGGTAACTTAGAGGCCCTCCAGGTCGTCCTCCACCACATAGGGAAGGAGGACCCGGACAAGCTCATCTGCCTCGGGGACCTCGTCGGATACGGAGCCGATCCCCAGAAGTGCATAGACATGGTCCGGGAGAGGACCGAACTCGTGGTGGCGGGGAACCACGACTGGGCAGCAGTGGGAAGGACCGACATCTCCTACTTCAACCCT
>DTYS01000300.1 GCA_012961755.1 Candidatus Latescibacterota bacterium | reverse complement strand
TTTGATGATCTGGAAGTGATAGATGGATTGAGCGGCGAGAGGGTTGGCTCGGGCTTGAGGTTCTCCACAACCCTTGCCCCAGCTTGGGTGAAGGTCTTACATATCAACTCATGAGGGACCAAAATGGAACCGAGGGATGTGCTCCTGGAGAATGCGTGGCTGAGGCTGGCCTACCACCTCGAAGGAGGAAGCTTCGACGTAGAGTACAAGAAGGGAGAGGACTTTCGGATAGAGGGGGCTTCCCTCGCCTGTGAGGTGGACGGGCTTTGGCTCAGGACTCAGGATTCGGTCGGGGACTGGAGGAGGGCCGAATTTGAGGACGAGCTCGGGAGGGGAATCGAAGCAAATTTCGTCCACTGTGTAAAGGACCTGAAGATCTTCATGACCTTCAGGCTTTACCAGGGAAGACCCTCCCTCATCGTGAGGACCGTATTGAAGAACGAGGGAGCTTCTTCCATAAGGGTGGGGGATGTCCGGCCGGTCGAGCTGGCCCGGGGTGGAACCCTGGCCCTGGGCAGGGGATTGGAATCGTCCAAGATTTTAGTGGAAAGCAACAGCTTATCCTGGACAGGGGTGAAGGACCTGGGGGGTGTGGAAGGCGAAGAGCCTCGAGGGGACCCATCCCGAGCTGCCTCAGGCCCGAATTCCCAAGTTGTCCACAAAAGCGGCGGGATGAGCCTAATCTACAACCCCACCTCAAACTTCTGCCTTCTGGCGGGATTCATCACGGCAGAGGTGGCCCTTACAGGGGTGATCACGGCATATCGTGAGGGGATCGAGGAGTGGTACTGCTTTTGTGAATATGAGGGTATCGAGATCGAGCCCGGCGGGCAGTTGCAGGTGGAGACCTTATATCTGGACTTCCGGGAGGACCCTTTCGAGGCCCTGGAGACCTACGGAGACGTCATCGCAGCTGTCAACCATCTTCCGAAGATAGAGGATACCCCCCTCCTATGGTGCTCCTGGTATTCCCACAGGCTCACGATCACCGAGGACGCTGTGCTCGAGAACGCCGAGGTGATGGCCGAGAGGTTCAAACCTTACGGTGTGGACACGCTCCAGGTAGATTACGGCTGGGGGTTCGGGGATACCCCCGGAGAGTGGAGGGCTCATCCGGAGAGGTTCCCCCACGGGATGGGGTGGCTATCCCAGAAGTTGAAGGAGAGGGGGCTTAAGCTCGGACTGTGGATATGTCCCTTCCTCATCGGAGAAAAGTCGAGCTTCTTCAGGGAGCATCCGGACTGCCTCCTCAAGGTCCCTGGCTCAGAGGAACTTGTCAGGCGCAGTTGGAGGTGGAACACCCAACCCAGGGATACGTGGCAGGAGGTGTACTCGTTGGACACCATAAGACCGGAGTCCCAGGAATGGCTCAGGGGAGTTTTTAAGGAGATGTCCTCGTGGGGGGTCGGATATTTCAAGCTTGACTTCCTTGCGAGCGGTTCCCCCGAACCGCCACCGGGAAGTCCCCACTACGGATGCAGGGAAGGGGAGAGGGTGCGTGCGGGGCTTTCGGTCATAAGGGAGGCTGTGGGCGAGGACGCCTACCTTTTGGGTTGCAACCTTCCCATCACACACGGGATCGGGATGCTTTCGGCGATATTCGTGGCCTTGGATGTGGGAAATGCTACCGGAAACTACGAACATCTCAAGGGCCGTATGACGACCCTGATCTCTCGATACTGGCAGCAGAAGAGGCTCTGGCACAACGACCCGGACGTGTTAACGCTTTCGGGAGCCTTCCTCGACAGGGGTTCTGTCTGCGATGTAGGCGAGGCAAGGATCCGCACGACATGTGTGGCGCTGAGCGGCGGACCTGTGCTCCTGGGGGACGACCTGCCCAGCCTGCCCGAGGAACGGCTGAGGATGATGACCCTCTGTCTGCCCTCGTACGGGGTCAGCGCACGTCCGGTCGACCTGTTCAGGAGCGAGTACCCGCGGGTCTGGGACCTGGAGGTGGTCACAGATTGGGGAGGGTGGCACGTGGTGGGGTTGTTCAACTACGACGGCGAGGATCGGACCGTGCAGGTGGATTTTGAGGATCTGAGGTTGGATCCGGATCGGAAGTATTTGGTGTGGGAGTTCTGGGAGGAGGAATTCCTGGGCACGCATGCGGAGAAGGTGGAGGTGATCGTGCCGAAGCAGAGCGCCAGGGTTCTGGCGATAAGGGAGCTCACAGATCGCCCCGCAGTGCTCTCCACGGACCTCCACATCACCCAGGGAGGTGTGGAACTTGAGCAGGTGGAGTGGGACGAGGGTTCGGCGACCCTGAGGGGGCTCTGCCGCCGGGCTAAGGGAGCTGAGGGGTCCATCTTCCTCTACCTCCCAGATGGTTACAGGGTGGAAAGGGGTGGGGAGATAGTCGGCCCGAACGTGGCCCGGATAGGGCTTTCCTTTTCAGAGCCCTCCCTCAGGTGGGAGGTTAAATTCCACAGGGAGGCCTCAACAGGAGGCGAAATATGAAGCTCGGATTCTCGACCTGATAGAGGAAAACTAACCATGGAAGTTGTTGCTCACTTCGATTCCGGAGTTTGCCCTCCGTTCAAAGTGGAAGGGGAAGGCATCACCTTCGACCTTCGGCAGGATGTAAGGTTCCTCAACGTCCTGCTGGTGGATGTGCCCTCCGAGCTGAGGGTAACCTTACTTATAAGGGAAGAAGAGGGGAAGTTTCTCAAGGGCCAGGGCCTTATCGTCCGGGGGAGGGATACGGATTTCTTCGCCCTTCCTCTGGTGGAGTCGGGCAGAGATCATCTGTGCGCTCGCATCTCTGGCTTGGGGAGCGAAATCCGCTTGGCTACCCGCTATCCTTACGGCCGGGACGATCTGGACCGCTTGGTTGCCGATACCTTCGGAGCGGACCAGGTGAGGTTCAGGGTCTTCTCTGAAGGGCCCAGGATCCTCCCGATCTTTGAGGTCGGCGAGGACGATGGTCACAAGCCGGTCCACTATTTCATAGCTGGTGAAGATGCCTCTGAGACCGCCGGATGTTGGGTCGCCGATGAGATGGTCAGGATTTTAGCGAAGGGGGAAGGACCCTTCCACAGGATGGTCGAGAGGTCCTTCACGAGGATCTGCCCCCTGGTATCCCCCTACAGCGCCTCACTTATGGTGGATTCCTATATCTCGGCGTCGGGAGATTTCATATACGGGGCTGCGACATGGGGGGACCCCTCGCCCTCTCCCGAATACGCTCGCCTGCGGGCGGAGGTGATAAAGACGATCCGGCAGAAGAGGTTGGGGCTCCTACTCACCATCCATTCCTGGCAGGCCCAGGAGGAGTGCTCCGGGCTCGAGGCGATTAAAAGCGCGGGCGATCTGAGCTTGAGTCCGTCACGGCAGAGGTGGACCGAAAGGACCCTAGAGGCTCTGATCCAAGGCGTTCCCCGTGGGAAGGTCTATCTCCCGGAGAAGGCCTGGCACCCAGGCATCGCCAGGGACTACCTTTTGGCGAACTTCAACGCCATCACCTTCCGCATAGAGGTCACCACCTACGGACAGGGGATGGACGCCTTCAGGGAGACCGCTCGGAGGCTGTTAGAAAACGCTGCGGAGGTTGAGGATTGGGGACCCGTCCTCGGAGAACCCCCTACTGAGGAGGAAAGGACTTCTGGGCACGCTACATCTTCTTCGAGCAGGTGATGGTATATCCCTGGCTATTTGCTGACTAGGCTGAATAAGAAATGGGAAGGTGCGCTGGCGAAGTTATG